>CAXACF010000074.1:0-7336 GCA_963967125.1 uncultured Rhodobacterales bacterium
GACAATGCGCAACACCTGTGCCTGATTTTGAAAATAAATCAATCTCTTGCCCATCCAACTTAACGCAATGTGCATGCCATACATCATCGCCCGTCCATCCCAAATCTTCGGCATATTGGCCAGGGCGACATCCAAATTTTTCCAATGAATAGGCGATATCTTCGTCATTTTCTGCCAAATGTGTGTGCAAAAACACGGACTTATCACGTGCTAACAGGGCGGCATCACGCATCAATTCGCGGCTGACCGAAAATGGGGAACAGGGTGCCACACCTACGCGCACCATTGACGACTCAGCTGCATCATGGAACTGATCTATTACGCGAATACAATCATTTAGAATGCTTTCCTCATCTTCAACCAGATGATCGGGTGGCAACCCTCCATCGCTTTCCCCAATGCTCATCGCACCGCGTGTTGGGAAAAACCGCAACCCAACCTCTGCTGCACCCGCGATCGGGTCATCAAGGCGTGCACCGTTTGGGAACAGGTACAAATGATCCGAACTCATCGTGCAGCCAGATAGGGCAAGTTCACTCAGCCCCAGCATCGCGGAAACGCGCATCTCTTCTGGACCAAAGCCCGCCCAAATCGGGTAAAGGGTTTGCAACCAGCCAAACAACAACGCGTCCTGCCCCCCCGGCACAGCGCGCGTCAGCGATTGATAAAGGTGATGATGCGTATTGACCAAACCAGGGGTCACAACCGCATTCTGGGCATCAACGATTTCTGCACCTACGGGGACGGAAAGGTTTTCGCCAATCTCTGCAATAACGCCGTCACGCAGCAGAATATCATGTCCGTTCAATTCACGGCGCGTGTCATCCATGGTCAGAATTGTGTGGGCGTTTTTGATGATCCATGGTTTGGTCATGCTTGGGTCACCTCTTGCAATATGCGCAGGGCCTCTGCGTGTAATTCGGGTGTTGCGGCGGCCACAACACGTCCCCCCATATGCGCCGCGCCCCCTGTCCAATCGGTTACAACACCGCCTGCGGCTTGGATCACGGCGATGGGGGCCTGAATGTCGTAGGCGTTCAATCCCGCCTCGATCACCAAATCAATTTGCCCTGCTGCCAACAATGCATAGGCATAACAATCCATTCCATATCGCGTCAGGCGCGTGCGCGCTGCCACTGCATGAAATGCGCGTGCCTCAAGGGTGCTGCCAACCTCGGGGAAGGTTGTGAAAATCGTGGCATCAGATAGGGATTTGGTACCACGTACCTGCAACGCGCCATTGCCATGGGGCCCTGACATCTGTGCACATCCCAATCCACCCCAAAACCGTTCGCCGATATAGGGTTGATCAATCATTCCAAATACCGGCCCATGATCAATCTGTTCCAATGCAATCAAAACACCCCATGTTGGTGTTCCACTGATAAATCCGCGCGTACCATCGATTGGGTCCAACACCCAACGGTATCCGCTAAGCCCTGCAATTTCACCGAATTCCTCGCCCCAAATACCATCCTCGGGCCGCTCATTGGCAAGGATCTGGCGCATCGCTTTTTCAGCAGCGCGATCGGCTTCGGTGACAGGATCAAATCCAGATGCCAGTTTATTGTCCGCAACCAAATCATGTTTGCGGAAATAGGGCAAAATCACCGCGCGTGCGGCATCTGCCATGGCATGCGCGGTATTCAAAATGTGATCGGGTGAGAGATTGGACATAAAGGGGCCTTCGCGCAAAAGTATCCCTTTTGCGCTAGACCAAAGGCGCGCTCAAATCAAGAGACGTCGCTTAGGACGCGGGCCAAATCAAACAGGCGGCGGCGTTGATTTTCGGGGATCGCATAGTAAGAGCGCAGCAGTTCCAAGGCCTCTTTATCGGATAGGACATCTGATGGTGCCACACCTGGTTCCACCTGCGTCTCATCCCCTTCGATACCGTCAAAAAAGAACGAGATATCAACCTGAAGCGATTTTGCGATGTCCCACAAACGCGATGCGCTTACGCGGTTTGCGCCCGTTTCATATTTTTGGATTTGCTGAAATTTAATTCCGACTTGATCCGCAAGTTGTTGTTGGGTCATCCCAACCAACCATCTGCGATGTCGAATGCGTTTTCCCACGTGTTGATCGACGGGATGTGCCATGTTGTCTTCCTTTGCTTAGCATGCCGTTCTATCCCTGAACGGCACAAACCTGATCGATTTGAGAATCAATCAAAAGCGCATGACCACATCCCAAGCATGCAACCCTAAGGTATCATCGCATTTCAGCCTTTGGGAAGAAGGAATTCTCATAAAAAGAATACTCAAAAGGATAGGTGCAATCTAAACGTGTCACCAAAGGACATAGTACAACACGCGTCATTTCCCCGCGCCCCAAATGGCCCCTTTGCGTTTGACAACATTCGGGCGGCCCGATTAGGTGAAGAAAAAAGTTAGGAGCCGATATGAAAGCGCTGCAGGTGCATGCATTTGATGCCCCCATTCAAATGACAAACGTGGACATTCCTAAACCATCACAGGGGCAAATACGGATAAAAATTGCGGCCTGCGGTTTAAATTTTGCCGATTTGCTGATGCAAAAAGGGACCTATCAGGACACGCCTGAGCCGCCATTCACCCTTGGCATGGAAGTGGCAGGGATTGTGGACGCCATCGGCCCTGACACGGATGCCCCCGCAGTTGGATCGCGCGTTGCGGTTTTTGGTGGCCAAGGTGGATTGGCCGAATTTGGATGTTTTGACGTTGATCGCATGATCACCCTGCCCGATAGCATGCCGTTTTCGGATGCGGCGGCGCTGCAGATTGCCTACGGGACATCCCATGTTGCATTGGATTATCGCGCGGGCTTGCAGGCGGGTGAAACACTCTTGGTGCTGGGTGCTGCAGGGGGTGTTGGATTAACGGCGGTGGAGTTGGGCAAATTAATGGGCGCCCGCGTGATCGCCGTGGCCCGCGGTGCCAACAAATGTGCCATTGCTGCGCAGGCAGGCGCAGATCACGTGATTGATGCGACAGATGCGGATTTACGTGCCGAGCTCAAGGCATTGGGCGGCGTTGATGTGGTTTATGACCCTGTAGGGGGCGATCAATTCAAAGCAGCCTTTCGTGCCTGCAACCCTGAGGCACGCATTTTGACGATCGGATTTGCGAGCGGTGATGTTCCACAAATTCCCGCAAACCACCTATTGGTCAAAAATATTGCGGTCTTGGGATTTTACTGGGGCGGTTATTTGGCCTTCAAGCCACAGGTTGTACGCGACAGTTTGGCCCAATTGGTCAAATGGCATAGCGAAGGCGCATTGAAACCACATGTCAGCCATTTATTGCCCTTTGAACAGGCAGAGGATGGGATTGATTTATTGCGTGCGCGCAAGTCAACAGGCAAAGTTGTGATCAATGTTGATCCGACCCTGACTTAATTGGCAAAAGTTTCAGAAAGTTTCTTTTGGAAAAATCTTGAAAAACCCGCGGAAAATAACGATATTTGCCGCAGGATCGATGGTTACCAGCCATTCGGCTATTGGAGGTACTATAATGGCAGACAATTACACAATGCGTTCCGCAATGGGCGCACGTGCCGCACAGATCGACGAAGGTCTACGCGCACACATGAACAAAGTTTACGGCACGATGTCCGTTGGCATGCTGATCACAGCATTGGCCGCATGGGCAATCGCAGGCCTTGCTGTGACAACTGACCCTGCAAACGCAGTGGGCCAGATGCAAAACGGCACAATGCTAACTGCATTGGGTGCGGCGATTTACACATCCGCGCTCCGTTGGGTGATCATGCTGGCCCCATTGGGAATGGTATTCGCCTTTGGTGCGGTCGCAAACCGCACAAGCGCAGCAGGCGCGCAGTTGTTCTTTTATGCATTCGCGGGCTTGATGGGCCTATCGCTTAGCTCAATCTTCATCTTCTACACGACATTCTCGATCATTCAGACATTCCTTGTGACTGCGATCGCGTTTGCGGGCCTATCTCTATGGGGCTACACAACGAAGAAAGATATCAGCGGTTGGGGTTCATTCCTAATCATGGGTGTAATCGGCATCTTGGTTGCATCAATCATCAACATCTTCCTTGGATCACCTGCAATTGCATTTGCGGTTTCAATCTTGGGTGTGTTGATCTTTGCAGGCCTGACTGCCTATGACACACAGAACATCAAAAACACATATATCGCACATGCACATCATGGCGATCAGGAATGGTTGGACAAGTCTGCGATCCACGGCGCGTTGCAGCTGTATCTAGACTTCATCAACCTGTTCATGTTCTTGCTACAATTCATGGGCAACCGCGAATAAAGTTGGCACATACCAATAAAACAGGGGTCCGATTTTTCGGGCCCCTTTTTTGTTCGCAGTTGCATACTACGAGATGAATATTTTGGAGCGATAAGTCGACCGCGCGTGGCGGCAAAAACGGCACCCGTCGGGCGGTCTGCATCTGATCAGTGTGTGACCAAACCCGAGTTTGGCTGCGCAATTTTATGTTTTTTTGAAATTATGTGCGATAATCCACAAGTTTTATTTGCCTTGATCATGCCCCGTCCAATTAAAACAAAAAAGCCGCTGAAATTCAGCGGCCTTTTCAAAATTCAAAAGAAAATCAAACTTACTTGATTTTGCCTTCTTTGTATTCGACGTGCTTGCGTACAACTGGGTCATACTTACGAACGACCATTTTTTCTGTCATTGTACGTGCGTTTTTCTTTGTCACGTAGAAGTGACCAGTGCCCGCGGTCGAGTTCAGGCGGATTTTGATTGTGGTTGGCTTCGCCATTTTACATCTCCTGCGACTGGGCCGCGGCCCATGAAATCCTTGAAGCCTGCCTTTTAATGAACACTGCGCCCGAGTCAACAGGGATCAGCCGCTTTTTCGTGAAAATTTACGCGCGGGCGGCCTATAAGCCGGATTCTGTCCAGGGGTTGCCCCCTTGGATGACCATTCCTCTTGAACCATGGTTGCCCATGGCCCTCTAGCTGCCAACCCGATCCTTTGGGCCAAAGCCACCCTGCGGCGATATCGGTTGCCCGATCAGCTCCGCGCAAGGATCCTATTCGGCATTGCTCCTGGTGGGGCTTGCCATGCGGGTCCTGTTGCCAGTCCCCCGGTGGGCTCTTACTCCACCGTTTCACCCTTACCCATGCGGACATGGGCGGTTTCATTTCTGTGGCGCTTTCCGTCGGGTTGCCCCGCCCGGGCGTTACCCGGCACCATTGCTTTGTGGAGTCCGGACTTTCCTCGGGGAAAACCCCGCGGCCATCCAGCCACCCGCGCGTGTCCTGCGCCTACTTGGATGGGGGGCTCAGGTCAACTCAAATTTATCGGCAATCGATGTGGCAGTCGCGCAATCAACCGCGTCCAGTGGTCCTTCGCCCGCGGGGCGAAAATGCAGGCGAAACGCCCGCAGCCGCGTTTCTAGGGGGGTATCAGGATCATAACCAATTCGACCAAGGTTTGCATCAAACACCGCCGCATCCACCCCTATGGCGTCCGCAGGATCAGCCCAAATGCCAAAACCCATCTGGGCCATGGCGCGCCAATCAAACCGCGCCCCTGGATCGGCCTTGCGCCCCAATGCGATATCAGAATGACCAATCACACAGTGGGGCGCAATATCATTGCGCGTGCAGACCCCAGATAACAGGGTGACAAGCGCACGTATCTGTGGCGCTGGAAAGGGGTGATCCCCCCGATTACACAGTTCGATCCCGATCGAGGCAGAATTCATGTCACGACAACCCTGCCAATTACTCTGGCCCGCATGCCATGCGCGCATATCTTCAGACACCAGTTGCGTCACAGCACCGCTTTCCGAAATCACGTAATGGGCAGAGACCTGATGCACAGGATCACACAGCCTTTCAATCGCCTCAGCAGCGCTGTTCATGGCAGTGTAGTGCAGGATCACCCATTTCGGCATCAGCCCCCCTTTTCGTTCGCCAAAATTTGGCGAAGGGATCTGATCTAAAATCACTTCTTAATCGCCGCGCGGAAAGGCGTTGGATCCCACCGACAGGCAAACCCATCCCCATCGGGATCAAGTCCATAGCGGTCACGCTCTGGTCCGCCCGTTTGCAAAAAGGCTTCTTGTGCGGCCGCATCGGACACATATTTCGCACAGTTCCGCATACTGCGGTTTTCCGATTTAAAGGGACCGCGCGAATAAAGCGGTTCCCCAAGGGGGTTTGACGTTTTGATCGCATAGGCCACAATATTTGGAATATCCGAACCCGGGCGCGTCGGAACCTCTGTCGGTTCAATTAGGGTATATAACGCGCGGTTTCGTTCAAGTCGCTCTGCATCGCTTTCAATGGATTGGCGATCACTCACTGCACCAAAATCCTGTTCATCCGATAAGCCTGGATTATTCGGCGCAGGCAAAGGTGCCGTGGTTGCCGCCACCTTTTCTTCGACCTCCGGCGCAATTTCGGTGGGCAATGTGTCCAGCACCTCAATCGGGGCGGGAAGGCCCGCCAATTCCGCGTCGCGCAATTGTTGTTCTTGGGCGGGTACATAGGCGCTATTGGGAACATCATTGCCGCCGCAAGCGGCCAAGGTCAGGCCCAATGAGAGTGTTAATAATGCGCGCATGTCCCCTGCCCCTGTCTTAGTCACGGTGCTGTGTTACCACCATTTATTCGGCTTGGCGACAAACCCCGCAGATTGTTCAAGCGCATAAGCGGTATTCAGCAAGTCGCCTTCTGCCCATGGGCGTCCAATCAACTGAAGGCCCAATGGCAACCCTTGTGCATCCAATCCTGCAGGAACAGAGATACCTGGCAATCCCGCCAAGTTCACCGTCACGGTAAACACATCGTTTAGATACATTTGTACGGGATCTGCATCCGTCATTTCGCCCAAACCAAAGGCCGCCGATGGGGTTGCAGGTGTCAAAATCGCATCCACACCTGCAGCGAACACATCTTCAAAGTCTTTTTTGATCAATGTGCGTACGCGACGCGCGCGGTTGTAGTAGGCATCATAAAACCCAGCTGACAACACATATGTGCCAATCATCACGCGGCGCTGAACCTCCGGTCCAAATCCTTCTGCGCGGGTTTTTTCATACATTTCCGTAATGCCATCGCCTGCACCCAATGTGGCACGATGCCCAAAACGCACCCCATCATAACGTGCAAGGTTTGATGACGCCTCAGCGGGGGCAATCACATAATAGGCAGGCAGCGCGTATTTTGTATGTGGAAGCGAGATGTCAACAATCTCGGCCCCTGCATCCCGCAGCATTTCGGTCCCGCTTTGCCACAGTGTTTCGATTTCAGCGGGCATTCCGTCCATACGGTATTCTTTTGGAATACCAATCTTTTTCCCGCGAATATCGCCCGTGAGCATGGCTTCAAAATTC
>CAXACF010000075.1:0-7316 GCA_963967125.1 uncultured Rhodobacterales bacterium
GCCTCTTCGCCATCACGCACGTTCAACCAAAGGAAAAAACCTGCCTCTGGCGAATGATAGGTGTCGATCCCCGCAAATATTTGATCCGCCGCATCAAATTTTTCCGCATAACGCGCGCGGTTTTCCACGACATGCGCCTCGTCCTGCCAAACGCGGGCGGACACCGTCTGCAACGGTCCGGGCAATGGCGCACCTGAATAGGCGCGCAATCGTTTCATATGCGTAATGGTTTTTGGCCCACCCGCGGCAAACCCTGAACGCAACCCAGGTAGGTTGGATCGTTTCGACAGGGAATGGAAAATCACAACACGTTCTGGGTCCGCACCCATCTCATGCGCAACCTGCAGCGCACCAACTGGTGCATTAGCGCGATAGATTTCGCTGTAACATTCATCTGCAAAAATGCGGAAATCGTATTTTTCCGCCAATCCAATCAAAGTTTCCAAATATGCACGTGACGCGATCGCGCCCTGCGGATTTGATGGGGAGCAGATATAAGCGGCAACCGTCCGATTAAGTGTCTCAGCGGGCAAAGATGCGTAATCTGGCAAAAACCCATTTTCTGCATCAGCTGGAACAAATACCTGCTCTGCACCCACTGAAATCGATGCGATCATGTATACCTGATAAAATGGATTCGGGATCAGAACGACAGGCTTTTGTCCGTTTTTATGTTCGGGCAACAATGCCATTGCCGCATTATACAAACCTTCGCGCGTTCCATTTAATGCAAGCACCTGAGTGTCTGCATCAACCCCAACCGCGAAACGTCGTTTTACCCAATCTGCAATCGCATTGCGCAGTTCGGGTGTTCCATCATTGGCAGGATAAGAATTCAATCCGCCCACTGCACCACTCAGGATATCACTGACCCAAGCAGGAAAGGCGTGTTTGGGTTCGCCAATCGTCATATGCACGACATCACCACCTGCGGGATGATGATCCAACAGGGCGCGCAAACGCGGGAACGCATAGTCCGGAAGGTTCGAAAACCGCTCAGGGAACTCCATTCAAATCTGCCTCATGTATCGGGATCTTTGTCCCGTTTTTTACAAGGATAGCGGATGGCAGCGCTTTCGTCCAGAAAAAGCGGCGTAATCATTTGTTATGTGACGAAAATCCCTCAGCTCGACTTAACCCAAGGCCGCTTCGGCGGCCAACCCAAGGCGTAACAAGCGCTCTTCTTGCATGGGATGCCCCATCAACGTGACACCACAACTTGGAATGCCCGTCGGCAGTGTCAGCGCACATAATCCCATAAGGTTGCCAATGCGCGTATTGCGCAAGGCCATCAGGTTTTCGGTGACGTAATAGTCATCATCATTTAACAAACGATCTATATTCGGCGGGGTGCTGGGGGCCGTTGGCAAAATCACTGCATCAAAACCAGCGGTCTTTGACAAATATGCCGTCCGCAAACGCTCAAGATCTTGCCATGCAGCAACATAATCTGCCGCTTTGAACTCCGCACCACCACGGAATCGCTCTAATATTGGTTCAAACATCAGATCCGGATTTGCCTCAATCTCGGCACCCCATGTGCCATAGGCCTCTGCGGCAAACAGAATGGCCGCATGTGCGAATGATTGTTCGACTTCGGGGATTTCGATTTCAACAATCTCTGCACCCGCCTCGGTGAATTTTGCAATTGCCGTTTCAAATGCAGTTTGCGGCGCATCGCGCAGATCGGCCATCGCCACTGTTTTCAAAATCGCAAGCCGCCGTCCCTTTAATGTCGGGGGCGTCATATCTATTGCCTTGCGCCCCTCTAACACGGCCAAGACATGCGCGGCGTCTTTCACAGTTTTCGCCAGCGGACCTACCGTATCAAAACGCGCGCATAGTGGCACAACACCAGTTAAACTCAGCCTGCCTGATGTTGTTTTTAAACCCACCAAATCATTCCAAACCGATGGAATACGCACCGATCCCCCCGTATCCGATCCAATCGCAACGGGCGCCAACCCAAACGCGACAGAGGCCGCAGCCCCAGATGATGACCCACCAGAAACCGCATCAGTATCATGCACGCAAGGCGATGTTGCGGTCTTTGGGTTTAGCCCCAGACCAGAAAACGCCAATTCAGACATATGTGTTTTGCCCAAACATACGGCCCCCATCGCAGTTGCATTTTTCAAAACCAGCGCATCTTCAGATGGCACACGGTTCTTTAGCAGCAACGAACCCGCTTCTGTTTTTACCCCCGCTGTGTCGTACAAATCTTTCCAACTGATCGGCACACCATCAAGTGGTGATCGCCGCAGTCCCAGCCGCGCGCGCTCTTCTGCATCCTTGGCCTCGGCCAATGCGCGATCTTGGGTCAGTTCAGAATAAATGCGGGGGGAAAGGGGGTGCGCGGTAATCGCATCCAGATATGTTTTGGTAATCTCAACAGAGCCCAGATCACCTTTATCAATCGCATCGCCAAGTTCCGTCGCCGTCAACTGTAAAATATCAGTCATCAATCCACCCAATCATCTATTTTTTGGCAGCCTAGCGACAATCGCAACACTGGACAATGCCTCTGACAGATGCATATGTCGAAGTATGAAAAAATCCTATGATATCCTGATTATTGGCGCGGGTTTAAACGGCGCAACAATGGCGATTGGCGCGGCACAATTTGGATTGAGTGTTGCTCTGTTTGACGCACATAGAATGGGCGATCAGTTAGAAACGGGGTTCGATGGACGTTCCTACGCCCTGTCACTGACCTCTATTCGTATGATGCGGTCCCTTGGTCTTTGGGATGCGCTGAAAGATCACGCGCAACCGATGCTGGATATCAAAGTTTGCGAGGGACAATTGCCAGATGGTCCGTCCCCCTTCTTTTTGCATTTTGATCACAACGAAATCGAAGAAGGCCCGATGGGTCATATGGTACAGGACAGATATCTGCGCCCTGTACTTCAAGCGGCCGTCGATGAAAATGACCAGATCGACTATTACCCCAATGTCAAAATTCAATCGCATCAGTGCACAGCTGAATATGCCAGCGTGACCACAGATGCAGGACAGGATTACGCAGGCAAGCTATTGATCGCCGCTGACGGACGTCAAAGCGCAACTGCGACGCGCGCGGGTATCCGTCGCAAGGGTTGGGATTATGGGCAAAGCGCATTGGTATGCGCCATCGAACATGAAAATCCCCATAACGCGACCGCCTATCAGTATTTCATGCCACAAGGCCCCTTGGCCATTTTACCACTGACAAACAATCGGTCTTCAATCGTTTGGAGCGAAACACACGAACGTGCAAACGATATTATGCGGTTGGACGATGCGGCCTATCTCTCTGTTCTGCGTCCACGTTTCGGGGATTTTTTGGGCGATATCAAATTGGCAGGGAAACGGTATAAATACCCCCTTAGCCTAAGCATCGCAGAAGAATTCGTTAAACCACGGTTTGCGCTGATCGGCGATGCGGCGCATGGGATCCACCCAATTGCAGGCCAAGGCTTAAACGCGGGTTTAAAGGATATCGCGGCACTCTGCCATGTGCTGCGAGATGCGCACAAACGTGGTGAAAATATCGGGGCAATTGATGTTTTGGAACGCTACCAAGAGTGGCGGCGTTTTGATGTAAATTTATTGGCGCTGGCAACTGATGGGTTTAACAAGCTCTTCTCAAACTCAAACGCACTGCTGCGCGCTGGACGTGCGCTGGGTCTTGGGATTGTCAATCAGATGCCGAAAATGCGTAGAAGTTTTATTAGAGAAGCCGCAGGCCTTGGCACAAAAGACCTGCCGTATCTGATGCGCTAAACTGCATCGTCAATTGAACGCGCCTGATCGACCAACATAATCGGAATGCCATCCCGAATGGGAAAGGCCAATTTTGCCTTTTTTGATACCAACTCTTGACGATCACTATCGTATTCCAGCGTCGTATGCGTCGTTGGACAAATCAGTGCCTCGAGCATGCGGCGGTCAAATTGTGGTGTTTCTGTCATTGGACAATGGCCTCTCCCCCGCTGCGCAGGCTATATTCGATCAAAGTAATAAGCGTTTCGCGCCGTGTAATCAACGAAGGTGCCTCAAGCAATGCTTGCTTATCTTCGGCCTCAAAATCCAAAAGCATCGACAATGAATTGATCAACAATTCATCCTCGGCTTCTTTCATCGCATCCCAATCTGTTGATAGTCCGCGACCTTCGAAATAGCGTTGCAGCAATTCAAATAGTGCTTCGCGGTTCAAACCTTTATCGCTTTCGGCGTTCTTGCGATCCGCGTCAAACCCGTCCCAAACCACATTAAATTTACGATATGGCGTGAAACCCTCAATCTCGTCCTGCAAACGATATCGCGAAACACCCGTTAGGGTAACCATATATCGGCCATCATCTGTTTCTGAAAACTGCGTTAACCGTCCAGCACACCCAATCGTGTGCAGACGATCTTCGCCTGCAGGTTGGATCATTCCAATCAATCGACCTGGCGTTTTCATCGCATCCTCAATCATGCTGAGGTAGCGTGGCTCAAAAATATGCAGGGGCAGCCGTGATCGCGGCAACAGGACCGCCTTAGGAAGCGGGAAGACCGGAATGCTATCGGGAAGATCAAATGAAAACGCCATGCTGGTAACCTAGCTCGTGGTTTCGTTTAAGCAAATATCATCGAGCTCAGCTTACGCCGTCCGTTCAAAACTATTGGATCATTCGCCTTTAACGCATCAAAAATCGTGAACAACTGCTCTTTGGCGGCACCGTCGTTCCATTCACGATCACGGCGGAACAGTTGCAACAATTGTTCAACTGCCTCTTCGACCTGACCTGCTGCATGCAAGGCTTGGGCGTAATCAAAGCGCGCTTGATGATTATTCTCATCCGCCTCAACCGCAGCCAGCAATTCACCCAATGGCCCCGCATCCTGCGCTTGGCGTGCCAGCGCCAGTTGCGCATGTGCCGCATCAATCTCAGGCGTATCAGAAATTTCTGCAGGTGCCCCATTTAACACGGCCTCTGCCTGATCCAAATCGTCTAACGCCATATAAGCACGCGCCAAACCACTATAGGCGGGTGCGCTCATTCCGTCTTCGCCTACAATTGCCGCGAAAGTTTCGGCTGCATCTGCCGCGGCACCCTCTGCCAACATTTGCTCTGCCGCCTCGATCGCATCCGACAATCCACCGTCAGCAGAACCACCAGCAGCCTCAATCACACGATCAACAAAGGCTTTGATTTCTGATCCTGGCAAGGCGCCTTGGAAACCATCAATCGGTTGCCCCTGATAAAACGCATAGACGGTTGGGATCGACTGCACGCGCATTTGACCCGCGATCATTTGATTTTCATCAACGTTGATCTTGGCCATTTTGACGGCACCGTTCGCCTCTTTCACCGCCGCCTCAAGCGCAGGACCAAGCGTTTTGCAAGGCCCGCACCACGGGGCCCAAAAATCAACAATGATGGGCGTCGTTTGACTTGCGTCTACAACCGCTTCCATAAAGTTTGCTTCGCTTACGTCCTGAATCAAATCATCTGCTGGGGGTGTTGAATTTCCTAATTCTAACATCGGCACGGCCTCGTCTCTAAGTGTTGCACCCTATATGGAGTTTTAATTCAGAAAATCAAAGGTCAAAACTGGCAAAAACTGGGGCGTGATCGCTGGGCTGCTCCCAACCGCGTACATGACGCAAGATGCGGCTTGAATGCGCAGCATCGGAAATATCGGGCGTCGCCCAGATGTGATCAAGGCGGCGACCTTTGTCCGCCGCGTCCCAATCCTTGGCACGGTAAGACCACCAAGAATACAGCAAACCATCTGCAATATCCTGACGTGTTACATCCACCCACTTGCCTGCTGCTTGCACTTCAGCCAAATGTTCAACTTCAATGGGGGTATGGCTCACCACTTTCAGCATTTTTTTGTGGTCCCAAACATCATCTTCGCGCGGTGCAATGTTCAGATCACCAACAAGGATCGCTTTGGTTGGGGTATCCGCCGCAAAATGATCCCGCATATCTGTTAGGTAGTCGAGCTTTTGACCGAACTTGATATTCTTTTCACGATTGGGTTCATCCCCACCTGCTGGGACGTAAAAATTGTGAATTGTCACACCATTTTCCAACTGTCCCGCGATATGGCGCGCGTGATCAAGGCCTGCAAATTCATAACGGCCCACTTCGACAATGGGTGTTTTGGAAAAAATCGCGACGCCGTTGTATCCCTTTTGCCCATTTGCAACAAAATGCGGATACCCCAGTTCGGCAAATTCATCCGTTGGCATTTTATCAACGGGGGATTTACATTCCTGTAGGCACAAAACATCTGGTCCCTCTTGTTGCATCAAATCCATAACCAAGTTTTTCCGTAATCGAACCGAATTGATGTTCCATGTGGCAAGGGTAAATGTCACGCCGCGCTCCTGTTTGCAGTTGATATACAGACATATGATAAACGCGACGCCAAATGCAATCAGCTGTTATATGAAACGACTTCAATCTCTAGCCCCGTGTCGTCATAGAAATAAAATCTGCGCCCGGGTTCATAATCCGCATGCATGTGCGGTTCAAATCCAACTGACCTTACCCGTTGTTCAATTTCGCCCAGATCATCAACAACAATCCCAACATGATTGACGTGTCCTGACATCGCATAAGATCGCTGATAGGGGGCAATTTTTAGCCCTGGTTTATAGATTGCTATATAAGAATCAGTATCCCCAATATGAATGCTGTATCCATTATCTTGGGTCTCTCCCTCCCATCGTATCGACCAATCAAAGACTTTTTGCATCCAATTTGCTGTTTTTTGTGGGTTAGGGCTAGTCAAGTTAACGTGTTCTAAACGAATATACATGGTGTCGATCCTTTTAATTTTATGACCGACTACGCTTATAGAAGCTCAAGTATACTTTAGATCAAGGCCTTTTTTAATGTCAGAAATTTCCATTGGAGCGTTATCGCATCGTACAGGGCTACCTGTATCAACGATCCGTTTTTATGACGATAACGGATTAATTCAATCAAATCGAAATGGGGGTGGCCATCGGCGATTTCAGCGCGCGCAAATTAGACGGGTCAGCTTTATCATCGCCATACAAAAATTTGGCTATACTTTGCCCCAGATAAAAGAATTGCTGGATTCTTTACCAAACGAACGCACCCCAACTTCCGAAGATTGGGAACAATTGTCGGAAAAGTTTCGGGAAAGTCTGGATGAGAAAATCGAAAAACTACAAAAACTGCGTGACACACTATCGGACTGTATAGGGTGCGGGTGTTTATCATTGAAAAGCTGCGGGCTTTATAATCCCCAAGACATCATGGGGCAGGATGGACCGGGACCGCGGCGGCTTGATCTATAAAAAAAGA
>CAXACF010000076.1:0-7302 GCA_963967125.1 uncultured Rhodobacterales bacterium
ATGATCTGAACACCGATCCCATTGCATTTCGTGACTTGAACTATTACCGCCCCGCAGTGGCAGCAGAGCACGATACAACCCATTATCACATGCCGGTGCAGGATTTTAATCTACAGGATATGACAACTAAATTGTTGGCAGATTGCGATTTTGAAAACCGCAAGCAGGCGATTGAACGGTGGAACGCTGATAATCATATCATGAAGCGCGGAATTGCGTTTTCGCCCGTGAAATTTGGGATTTCATTCACCCTCAGCCACCTGAATCAGGCAGGCGCATTGGTGCATGTTTATTCCGACCTTCATTTAATGTAACATCGGCGCGATGGCAGCACATAGATCATAGAGCCGTTCTAAGCCGAAATGGGTTTCATGGGCGGCGATTTGGAACACACTGTCGATGGATGTATAGCAAATCGGTTGTCCCGTTTCGACATGACGCTGTCCCAATTCCTGAATGATCTCTGTGCCAGAGGCATGACAATTCCCCAATATTCCCGAAACACCCGCAGAGCGGCAAACCGCATCGGTGACATCGCTGGGAAAACTTGGTTCTGATTTCGGGAAATAATGCCAGTCCCACGGAACTGTAAGACCCGCCAATTCCCAATGGCCCGAGGGTGTATCCTTGCCCAGTGATGTTTCGGTCGCTGCGGCCCATGTTGCCCCTGACACCATTGCTAAATTGGGGGCCATTTCCCCCGAGGCAGCATGGATCGCATTGCCCAATCCCAATCGGGTCAATGTCGGCAGGTTCAATGGACCATAACGCCCCTGATTTGCGCGGCCATCAGCGCAGGCCTTGGCAATATTTAAGACGGTGTTTGATCCGGTATCAGGTACATCGCCATTGAAAAACCGATCCGCATCAGGTGCGCCCCCTATGCCAACCGAGTCCATAACAACCAAAAACACCCGCATCACAATCCAATCTGTTCCAGAATAAGGGGCGGTTCACTCACCGCCGCGGCATCAACTAAAATGATATTTTCCAATGCCTTAACCGCCGCCTGTGCGCGATCCAAACGATTGGCATGCACCCGCGCAATGACATCCCCCCGCCCAACTGCTGTCCCAAGTGGCAGCACATGATCAATCCCGACAGACGGATCAATCACATCACTTTCAACACGTCGCCCACCACCCAAATCGACAACCACATTCCCCATGTCGATACCGCGAAAGCCTGAAATGAAACCCGCCTGATTTGCATGAATCTCTAAAATGACCGAGGCTTCGGGCAGGTATCTGTTCCAATTCTCCGCAAATCCGATCGGCCCGCCCATGGCGGCAATCATCCTTGCGAAATGATCCAATGCTGCGCCCTGATCCAACAGACCCTGAAACTGTGCGACCGCACTATTCATGGGCAGATTGTGATGTGTGGCATAGACCTGTGCCGCAAGGTGAATGGACAAATCCCTGAGCCGTCCATGCGCGGATCCTGCGAGTACCTCTAAGGCCGCGCGCACCTCAAGGGCATTGCCCAAGGCAGGCGCCAGTGGCGCATTCATATCCGAAATAATGGCAGAGGTTTTGCAGCCTGCGGCATTTGCGGTTTCAACCAAAGACTTCGCCAAATCACGGGCATCTGAGGGTGTTTGCATAAATGCGCCGCTGCCGCATTTCACATCCAACACCAATCCCTGCAATCCCGCGGCCAATTTTTTCGACAGAATAGAGGCCGTAATCAAATCCAAACTATCCACAGTCCCCGTAACATCCCGCACCGCGTATAATCGGCGATCTGCGGGGGCAATATCGCCTGTGGCCCCGGCAATGACGCAGCCGGCCGTGGTCAGAATTGCATCTAGATGTGGTTTGTCGAATTGCGTGCGTAGACCGGGTATAGCCTCTAATTTATCCAATGTGCCGCCCGTATGGCCCAACCCGCGGCCCGATATCATGGGCACAACAACACCTGCGGCCGCCAATAGCGGCGCAAGAATAAGTGAGACACAATCCCCAATACCGCCCGTTGAGTGTTTGTCCAAAATAGGGGCATCAAAATCCCAAGACAGCGTTGCGCCACTGTCCCGCATGGCAAGTGTTAGATCGCGCCGCCCCGCGTCGCCCAAACCGTTCAGGCACACCGCCATGGCAAAGGCGCCTGCTTGTGCATCACTGACAGATTGATCCGCCAAACCCGCCGCGACCCAGTTTAATTCGTCCTGCGTCGGTGGATCGCCATTTCGCAATCTCCAGATGATGCCAGCCGCGTCCATGTCACAGGCTCATGTGATGGGTTCCAAAGGCACCTGGCAATAGATCCCCAATGGTTGTTTCGTGTTCTGTTCCGTCCACCGTTGCCAACGTCACTTTGACATTTGCGTCCCCAAACTCGGCCAGTTTTTGACGGCATCCACCACAGGGGGCAACAGGATCGGGGCTATCGGCAACGACATAAACTTCGGTTAGGCTGTGCGTGCCTGCGGCGACCATGGCCGCGATGGCACCCGCCTCGGCACAGGTTCCTTCGGGGTAGGCCACGTTTTCCACATTCACACCACCATAGACCTGTCCGTCTGCGCCAATAATGGCCGCGCCAACCTTGAACCCTGAATAAGGGGCATATGCATTTTCCCGAACATTCAATGCCGCGTCTCGTAATGACATCTTAAATCCTTCGCCATTTATGTCGTTCAACAGTAATGCGCAGGGTGATTTGGTGCAAATCATTTCCCCTTTTTGCGATCAAATCGACTTATGACTTTCGTAAGGCAAAAAAATAGTTTAACGCTAAACTATATTTTCAAGTGGGGCTAAAATGTCTGATAAAAAACAAGAGTCACTTCGCCAAGCAGCGCTGAGTTACCATGAATTTCCAAAGCCAGGTAAATTAGAAATTCGCGCAACCAAGCCAATGGCAAACGGACGGGATTTGGCACGGGCCTATTCACCCGGTGTGGCAGAGGCCTCAATCGAAATTCGCGATAACCCCGAAACTGCCTCAAAATACACGGCACGCGGTAATTTGGTCGCAGTCATTTCAAACGGTTCCGCCGTTTTGGGATTGGGCAACATTGGTGCACTGGCATCTAAACCCGTGATGGAAGGCAAGGCGGTCCTATTCAAAAAATTCGCCAATATTGATTGTTTTGACATTGAAGTAAACGAAAGCGATCCTGAAAAGCTGGCCGATATCGTTTGCGCCTTAGAGCCAACTTTTGGGGCGGTGAACCTAGAGGATATCAAAGCGCCGGATTGTTTTATCGTTGAAAAACTGTGCCGAGAACGCATGAACATCCCTGTGTTTCATGATGATCAGCATGGAACCGCAATTGTTGTGGGGGCAGCCGCGAAAAACGCCCTGTTGGTTGCGGGCAAAAAGATTGAAGACATTAAAGTTGTGTCCACTGGCGGCGGTGCTGCGGGGATTGCCTGTCTGAATATGTTGCTGAAATTGGGCTTACGCCGTGAAAATGTGTGGCTGTGCGATGTGCACGGCGTCGTTTACGAAGGGCGCACCACAGATATGAACCCACAAAAAGCCGCCTACGCCCAGAACACCGACAAACGGACCTTGGATGATGTGATTGATGGTGCGGATTTGTTCCTTGGCCTTTCGGGACCAAATGTTTTGAAACCCGAAATGGTAAAACGCATGGCAAAGCGTCCAATTATCTTTGCCCTGGCCAACCCAAATCCCGAAATCATGCCCGATGTCGCCCGCGAGGTTGCACCCGATGCGATTATCGCAACGGGGCGCAGCGATTTTCCAAATCAGGTGAATAACGTTTTATGCTTCCCCTTTATTTTCCGCGGGGCATTGGATGTGGGGGCGACCGAAATCAACGATGCCATGCAGATCGCCTGTATTGATGGGATCGCAGAATTGGCCCGCGCCACCACCAGCGCCGAGGCCGCTGCCGCCTATCAGGGGGAAACCATGAATTTTGGGGCGGACTATCTGATCCCCAAACCCTTTGACCCTCGCCTGTCGGGCATTGTTTCCTCTGCCGTGGCACAGGCCGCCATGGAAAGCGGCGTCGCAAAACGCCCGATTGAGGATATCGAGGCCTATCGCGAAACGCTGGATCATGCGGTGTTTAAATCGGCGATGTTGATGCGCCCTGTTTTTGATGCAGCCAGCAAACAATCCCGCACCATCGCATTTGCCGAAGGCGAAGACGAACGTGTTTTGCGCGCGGCCCAAGCGATTTTGGAGGAAACCAGCGAAAAACCTGTTCTAATCGGACGGCCCGATGTGATTTCACAACGGTGTGAACGCATGGGCCTGACCATTCGACCAGAACGCGATTTCGCCATTGTGAACCCGGAAAACGATCCCCGCTATCGGGATTATTGGGGCACATACCATGACATCATGGCGCGTCGTGGGGTGACACCCGATCTGGCCAAGGCGATCATGCGCACAAACACCACCGCCATCGCCGCGGTCATGGTACACCGTGGCGAGGCCGACAGCATGATCTGCGGCACGTTTGGCGAATACCGTTGGCATCTGAATTACATCGAACAGGTTTTATGTGATCCTGCGCAACATGCCCAAGGCGCCCTTTCCCTGATGATCCTAGAGGATGGGCCGCTGTTTATTGCGGACACACATGTACATACGACCCCCACCCCTGAACAAATCACACAATCCGTTTTGGGGGCTGCACGACATGTGCGCCGTTTCGGATTAGAGCCAAAAATCGCGCTTTGCGCACGATCACAGTTTGGCAGCATGCAGGGTGATACGGGCCAACGTTTGCGCGATGCGATGGCGCAATTGGATCTGATGGATTTGGATTTCCAGTATGAAGGTGAAATGAACATTGATGCGGCCCTTGATCCCGAATTGCGGGCGCGTGTCATGCCGCAAAATCGCATGAGCGGGGTCGCCAACGTCCTGATTTTTGCCCATGCGGATGCAGCATCAGGCGTGCGCAACATTTTGAAAATGCGCGCTGGTGGGCTTGAGGTTGGTCCGATCCTGATGGGGCTGCGCAATCAGGCCCATATCGTGACACCATCAATCACCGCGCGGGGCCTTTTGAATATGGCCGCGATTGCGGGGGTTCCCGTTACAAACTACGGCTAGGGTTGCTTTTTCCGTTTAGGTCCACGCCTTAGGGCGTGTTCCAGTGCATCTGCGAATTCGGCTCTTTTGGCATCGCTCATCGCGGCAAGATGGGCGATCAATGCCTCTCTTGCATATTCAAGCCGTTCTTCTGATGCCTTTGTTTGATCTTCCATCAGGTTTTCTAACGCCGCTGGATCAAAGGGGGTTGCGCGCAATAAAACAAGTGCGTTTTCATATCCTGCGCGGTCCATTTGGCGCATTTCGCGGGTGTGATAGCTGCGCATGGATTTGCCCAATGCTCGTCGATCCGTATGCGAGAGTGCACGCAAATAAAGCGAGCCCTGCGCACTGGGCGCGCGCTGCGGGCGCATTTCATTTTGTGTCACTTTCACACCAATGATCAAACCGATGAAACAGGCGTTCAACGCAAGGGAAACAACTAACAGAACCTTGGTCCATTTTCTGGGTGTTTTCATCTGCTCACTCATGCGCCGCCATCCACATAACTTAAGTCCAATCCTGAAAACGGATCAACAATATCAATCCCTTGGGCCTCAAACGGGTTCAGGGAAATGCCCCCAATATCCCCGCCATTCACACCAATCCATACACCAAAGACACCTGCCGCAATCACCCCTGTCAGGGCAGAGGCATCTGCGAATATGTTCCGCGTTGCAAATGTGTCTGCCATGGCCTGTCGAACACCTGCCCACCATCCCGTTGAAACAGGTTCCTCGATCACAGCGGTCGCCGCATTTGGCTCGGGGATCCTATCAAACAATGCCTGCATGAACGCGTCACTTGGCTCGGGCGCATCGCGCCTTGCGGCCGCAAATAGATCGTCCAATTGCGCATCCTGATTTTGATCATGCTGTGTCATTTTCATATCCTAACGCAGTTTTTTGCCCGTGCAACTGTGCCTGAAGCGCACGTTTGCCGCGGGCTGTCAAACTTTCCACCGCTTCGACGGTTAACCCCATAATCTGGGCGATTTCAGGGTTGGTTAAATTGTCCAAATGGCGCAAACGCACCGCTTGTGCTTGCCTTTCTGGCAGGGCCGCAAGGGCAGTGTGCAGCGCGCGCGCCCGTGATCGATCCAACATAGATTGATCCGCAGAGGGGGATGGGTCCACAGGATCATTTGTCAAATCATCAAGGGAGGACGATGGGCGTCGCGCGCGCAACCGATCAATGCACAGATTATCTATAACCCGATAGAGCCAGGTTGAAACCTGTGCCTGATCTTGTTTCCATTCAGGTGCAATTTTCCACAATCGCAAAAACGCCTCTTGCGCGATATCTTCGGCATCTGATTTGTTTTGCAATCGATAATAGGCATGGCGAAACAGTTTGGGACCAAGGCGGCGCGTTAATTCCATCGCCGCCGGTTTGGACCCATTTGCAAACAGAACGAGCAATGCGTTATCCGCTAAATCGCCCAAACTGATATCTGTATCCTTCACCATGCCTGTCCTTTATCGAACACCCAAATGAATTGTCACGGAGAATTAATCGTGATCATCATCCTTATGATCATGCTTTTCGCCATGACGTTTGCCCTTGCGCTTCATCTTTTCCAACTCTTCAGCGCTTAGCATGCCATCTTCGTTTGCATCCAAACGGCTAAACATTTTATCCATACGCTTTTGTTGCTTGGCCTGCATTTCATCAAAGCTCAGCATCCCATCGTCGTCTGCATCCATGCGCTTTAACATTTTGGCCTGACGCTTTTTCATGCGCTTTGTCATTTCTTTTTCGCCGTGGGCGGCCATTTCATCGGCTGACAACTTGCCGTCGTCATTTGTATCAACCTGATCAAATCGCGCTTTGGCGTGGGCTGCGATTTCATCTTTGCTAATCATTTGATCGCCATTTGTGTCCATCTCTTCGATCGAAAACTTTGGACCTTTACGATGACCATGATCATCGCCTGAGGCTGCGACCCAAGTGGCGCTGCCCAAGACTGAGGCTGTGGCGATTGCTGCGATTAGTTTACTGTTCATCTCAATTCACTCCATTTATGTCGGCCGACCACCTTGCCTTGCCGATCTAAAGTTACAAACGCAGTGGCCCGCAGTTTCCGTCGAAATCTTTTAAAATTTATTTGCGACAACCCGCCGCGATGACATTTGCATCAATTGCCGCCACTTTATTGACTACGAAACCGAAGGGGCCCACCATGTCCAACCCAACCGACAACAAGGCGGAACGCCCAACCATGCCCGCAGTGTTAAAGGGGTGGAAACGCAAATGTCCCCAATGTGGCAGCGGCCC
>CAXACF010000077.1:0-7245 GCA_963967125.1 uncultured Rhodobacterales bacterium
GATCGCTTAAACCCGCATTGCAGGGTGGCAAATTGCGCACAATGGGATCAACAACGTACAAAGAATTCCGTCAACATTTTGAAAAGGACCGCGCCCTGAGCCGCCGTTTCCAAAAAATTGATGTGAACGAACCTAGTGTTCAGGATGCGATCAAAATCCTGAAAGGCATCAAAGGGTATTTCGAAGAGCACCATGGCATTAAATATACCGCAGACGCAGTTAAAGCGTCAGTGGAGCTAGCCGCGCGTTACATCACGGATCGCAAATTGCCAGACAAGGCAATCGATGTGATCGATGAAGCGGGTGCAGCGCAGCATTTGTTGCCAGAAAGCAAGCGACGCAAAACCATCGGTCTCAAAGAGATAGAGGATGTGGTTGCGAAAATCGCGCGCATTCCGTCCAAGACTGTGAATAAGGACGATACAGCCGTATTGCGGGATCTGGAAAAGAACCTAAAGCATGTGGTCTTTGGCCAGGACGATGCCATCGAAGCATTGGCATCGGCAATTAAATTGGCGCGTGCTGGTTTGCGCGAGCCTGAAAAGCCAATCGGCAACTATTTGTTCGCAGGCCCAACAGGTGTTGGTAAAACCGAGGTCGCCAAACAATTGGCAGATACGCTAGGCGTTGAACTGCTGCGGTTTGATATGTCCGAGTATATGGAGAAACACGCCGTCAGCCGTTTGATTGGTGCCCCTCCGGGATATGTTGGTTTCGATCAGGGTGGCCAGTTAACCGATGGCGTTGATCAACATCCGCATTGTGTGTTGTTGCTTGACGAGATCGAAAAGGCGCATCCAGATGTCTACAACGTGTTGTTGCAGGTTATGGATCACGGCACACTAACTGATCACAATGGCCGTTCCGTGGATTTCCGGAATGTCATCCTAATCATGACATCAAACGCAGGTGCGGCCGAACAGGCCAAGGCAGCTGTTGGATTTGGACGTGCACGCCGCGAGGGTGAAGACACCGCCGCGATCGAGCGGACATTCACACCAGAATTCCGCAACCGTTTGGACGCAGTGATCAGCTTCGGTGCGCTGCCGAAAGACGTTATTCTGAAAGTGGTAGAAAAGTTCGTGCTTCAGCTAGAGGCACAATTGATGGACCGCGATGTTTCAATCGAACTGACCAAATCGGCGGCCGAATGGCTGGGTGATAAGGGTTATGATGATCGCATGGGGGCGCGGCCTCTTGCGCGGATTATTCAGGAACATATCAAACGCCCATTGGCCGAGGAATTGTTATTCGGTAAATTGGTCAAAGGTGGACTGGTACGCGTCACTATGCGGGATGGCGAATTGAAACTGGACATTCGTGGCCCACAAAAACGTCAGATCACGGGCGAAAAGCCACCATTATTGACAGCGGATTGATCCTGCGTCGGGTGATAAAGATATTTGGGGCGGCATGTGCTGCCCCATTGTCATTATGGGCCCAAGATTTCAACATGGCGCCGCCCGTTGATTGTGACTTGGATACTCAATGTTATATTCAACAGTTCATGGACCACGACACTTCATCGGGGGCCTCTGATATGCGGTGTGGTCCATTAACCTATGACGGACATACAGGCACGGATTTTGCCATTCGTGATCCGCGCACACAGCCGGATGGTGTGAACGTCATTGCAAGCGCTGCAGGCACGATCAAAGCCCTGCGTGATGGGATTCCAGACATCGTCTACACACCCGCACGTGCGTCAGAATTAGAGGGTAAAGAATGTGGAAATGGCGTTGTGATCGCCCATGATCAGGGTTGGGAAACACAATACTGCCACCTGAAACAAGGGTCCATTTCTGTCAAAGTCGGCGATGAAGTTCAGGTGGGCGACGTTTTGGGAAAAATCGGGCTGTCGGGTCGGACGCAATTTCCACACGTTCATGTTTCTGTACGCCACAATGGAATCCGTATTGATCCATTTGCACCATCAGGACGCCTGACCTGCAATGCATCGACGGAAACATTATGGGACACACCACTCGAATATGATGCAGGTGGCCTGCTCAGTTTGCGTTTTTTTGACCACTTGCCGAAAATCGAAACGCTGCGATTTGGTCGCGCAACTGCACCCCTTACAAACCAAAGTCCCGCAATCGTCATCGCCGCCTTTGGATTTGGTGTGCAAAAAGGCGATATCGTAACCCTCCGCATCGACGGACCACGCTCCACAGTGTTTGAGCACAGCATCACGATGGATCGCAATCAGGCACAATTCATGCGATCAGGTGGGAAAAAGCTTTCGCGTAAGATTTGGCGTTCTGGGGAATATCACGCAACAGCAACGATGACACGTGATGGGCAGATAATTTCAGAACTGAAATCGGCAATCACCGTTCCGTAAGTTTGATTTCGATACGCCTATTCTGCGCGCGCGCCTCTGGTGTATCGTCCGTGTTCACTGGCTGGAACTCTCCAAACCCATTGGCGGCCATACGATTGGCGGGGAACTGTAGCGCCTCTACCATATAGCGCACCACCGACAAAGCACGCGCTTGGCTTAGCTCCCAGTTATCGCGAAATTCACCTGCTCCTGAAAGAGGGATATTGTCCGTATGGCCGTCAACACGGATGACCCATTCGATGGTGTCAGGGATACTGTCTTTTACCCCCAATAGGATATTGGCGACCTTGTCGATTTCCAATTGGCCCGCTTCGGACAGACTTGCAGCGCCTTGCTCAAAAAGGACTTCTGACGAGAACACAAATCTATCACCCACGATTTTCACGCCCTCTTGGCCGGCCAAAATTTCGCGAAGGCGCCCAAAAAATTCAGATTTGTAGTTCTCCAAATCCTGCGCCTGATCTGCAAGTTGGTTGCGTTCTTCCTCTAACTTTTTGGCCTCTTCCTCAAGACGGATACGCTCTGCTTCTTCCAGTTTACGACGCTTACGCTCTTCTGATGCGGCGCGGGCAAGTGCGGCGTTCAAGCGGTTCCCAAGGTTCTGCAATTGGATTTGTGAATCAGCGTCCTTTTGCTCCGAAAGCGCCAAAAGTTCCTGCAATTTACCCAATTCAGCACGCAGGGTAGCCACCTGTTGATTTAATAACTCTTGCTGCTTCGCTGCCTCGATCAATTCATTTGCGCGTTTTTCTGATAGATCTTCGGAAACATCCAGAGATTTGCGTGCTTCGGCCAAAAGAATTTCACGTTGCTCCAACGCGCTTAGCCGTTCGTCGGCCAGTTCATCTGCCGCCAGCCTTGCTGCCAGCGCGGCTTGCAAATCTTCGGTCAGGTTTTGGCGTTCACCCTCTGCTTTCACCTTGGCGGCAAGCGCTTCTGCCAGTTGTTGTTCAAGCGATTTAAGCGCACCTTCATTCTGA
The DNA here is from genome assembly GCA_963967125.1 of uncultured Rhodobacterales bacterium. Classification (GTDB taxonomy): domain Bacteria; phylum Pseudomonadota; class Alphaproteobacteria; order Rhodobacterales; family Rhodobacteraceae; genus HIMB11. Next base: position 3,328 of record CAXACF010000077.1, read on the forward strand.
CCCGCAAGCTGTTCAAGCGCGTTTTCCAATTCTGCGATCCGCTCTTCTGCACGATCTCGCTGCAGGTTTGCGGCATCTGTTGCATCGCGCTGATTTTCCAAATCCAACAAGGCACGGGCCAGATCACTTTGCAAATCACTCAATTCCGTGAATTGCGCGCGTTCCCGCGTATTTGACTCGTTCAGCATGTTGTTCACAGCTTCCAATTGTCGGGCCATTTCATCCTGACGCGCTAATGACGCGGCAAGTGCGATTTGTAACCGCTGAACTTCTTGATCCGCCTCTTTTCGTGCCTCTTCTACACTTTCCAAACGTTCGGTTTGTTCCCGGTCCATTGCGCTAATCGTAATCAGCGCCTCTTGCAGTTTCTTTTCAATACTATCCTTTGCCGCATTGGCCGCAGCCAGTAATGTCAGAGTGTCCTCAGCCTTTTTGCGCTGTTCTTCTAATGCCAAAGTCATCGCCGTCAGTTCAGCGTTCGAATTCTCCAACCGTTTGCGCAATTCTTCGGCGGCGGCAGCTGATACCAATTTCGCGGCTTCTGCTTCACTTAGTTGCGTGGTTAGTTCTTCCAATCGCTGTGATTGTTCGTCGATCGTTGTGGATGCATCCGCCTTATCTTTGCGCAAGGATGCGATCAACGCCTCCAACGCTTCTCGTTCACTGGCTTTGCGACGTGCTTCTTCAGCGGCGACATCAATCTCATCTCGTGCTTGGGCAAGGGCGAGGTTCAGTGCCTCGGCTTCGCTCATTAGTTCATCACGTCGATCTTCTAGGGATTGAATATTTGCCAGGTTCTCTTGTTGCGAGGCCAGCAAACCTGCGACTTGGGCCTCAAACGCTGTAATTTTGGAATTTGCGTCGGCCAGCGCATTTGCGGTCTGATCTCGCTCTGACGTCAGTTGTGCGATCAGTGCGGATTGCGCCGCAACTTGGGTTTCCGCATCACTTAGATTAGAGGACAGCGTTCCCAATTCAGTCTCAAGCGATTTGACGCGTTCCTGCTCTAATCCCAAGGCCTCTGCAATTGCTGCAATTTCGGCGCTCAGCGTATTCAACTCGGTCTCTTGGCCCGAAATCGTTTCACGCAATACAAATTGGATCACCATGAAAATCGTCAGAACGAACATTAGGACCAACAAAAGTCCCGTCATCGCATCCACGAACCCGGGCCAGATTGATCCCTGAAAGCGTTGTCCCGTTCTGCGCGATAATGCCATACTACGCCTCTTTATCGACGCGGTTTGCCAGAGGCTTCAATTTCCGCGGTCGCCTGCACCAGTGCATTCGTCAATGCATGCACATCCGCGCGGATTGATGCGATCGTCTCTTGGCGTCCAGCGGCCAAGTCCTCCATCAAATGCAACATTTGCACATCGATCGAACGCAAACGCATGCGGCTTTCTGCATCGACAGCATCATTCTTTTCCATATTGCCCAAAACCTCGAGCAATTTTTCCTGCCCTGCGGCCACGCGTTCAAGGGCGGAATTGCTGGGTGCGCTTTGCTCAAGTTGAACAGTCAGTTTTGAAAGATTGTCTGCCAGGACGCCGATTTTTCCGTCAACCATGGTTCGCGTTTCATCTGATTGTTCAAACATCGACCGCATGGCATCCATCTGTTCTGACATTTGGTCCAAGACTGCAGTGAACAACGCGTTTTCAGTAGAGGTTTCGCCTTCACCAGATGAAAATCCCAATCGTGTGATTGATGACAACCATTCTTCTAATTCACGGTAAAATCGATTTTGCCCGTGTCCTGCGAACAACTCTAACAACCCAACCAGCAGCGAGCCTGCAAGCCCCAATAATGATGACGAAAAGGCAACGCCCATCCCACTGAGCTGTCCTTCCAGACCGTTCATCAGTCGGTTGAACACCTCAAATCCACTTTCCCCATCTTCTGGAGCAAGTGATCGTATGGTTTCCACCAAGGATGGGACCGTTGTCGCCAATCCATAAAATGTGCCCAATAGGCCAAGAAAGATGAGCAAGTTTACAATATAACGGGTAATCTCACGCGCTTCTTCAATACGCGTCGCGACAGAATCCAAAATAGATCGCGTGGACGACGCCGCGATTTGCATGCGCGACCCACGCGAGCGTAACAAGGTTGCCAATGGCGCAAGGATTTGTGGAGGACGTGACGAATGCCCCGGATCGCGTGCGAAATTTTCAATCCAACGGACAGAATAAATCAGTTGGAACACCTGCACAAAACAACTGATGATACCAACGCAGAATACAAAAAAGATAAAGCCATTCAGATACAGGTTCGCCGTCACAACCGCAATCACGTCATTCAGCGCCATGAACAACCCGATGCTTGCCAATCCAATGGCCAACATCATCATAATGATTTGACGGATAGGTTGAGAGAAATGAAGCTTGGTCTCTAATGCCTGCTTGTCCATGCGGGACAGCCCTCACTACTATTAGTAATTGCGCACAGTCTACTCACTATATTTAGGTTCGCCAAGTCACTGACCGCGGATTTTCGTGACTTCGGCCTCTAACCATTGCAGATCAGCATCATAAATCTGTGAATCGTTCAAAAAATTCACCGTATTGCGAAGATATTCCCAATTCGGGCCTCGCCCGCCAACCGCATGCGCGATGATGTTTGCTTGTTCGTTTAACGACAAATCACAATACTGATCGTGCGTTTCATCAATGACATAGACCACAGACTCTACACGACCGATGTCCTTTACATCAATCACCAACATTTTTTCGATATAAGCCGAGGAAATCAGTTCGCGTTCCCGCAAATATTCAAGCGTCTCTGCCTCATGTTCAGGGGCCACCAAAAAGGCAACACCGTCGCACACGGCCTGATCTTTCACATCAAGGGCCAAAACCAAACCTGGGTCTTCTACAGTGCCCCGATGATGGATTGATCGCATCGAAAATGATCGCCGATATCCGCTGAGTGTTGCGGCGCGCTGTTCAACAAACGGAAAGCCCGGGTTCCATAGCAATGACCCGTATCCGAAAACCCACATTATTTTGCCTCTTCCCTTGTCTTTTCACCCATCTAACGCGTATCTGAGCAAAGGAAAAGAGAGCACTATGTTACGAATAATTGGCATCACCCTGACCTTTGCAGTCCTTTGGAGCATCCGCTGGTTCTGGTTCGCGGGCACCAACCAAGCGTTGATTGAGAATTGGGTGAAAGGTAGCGCGGGCATTGCGACATATTCAGACATTCGCCAAGTTGGATTTCCAAACCGTTATGATGTGACATTGAACGACCTGCGCATTGCAGATGGCGATTTTCAGATTTTTGAAACCGATGTGCTGCAAATCATGCGCCTTGCCTATCGACAGGATCATTTTGTGTTGGCCTTCTCAAATGACACGAAAATCATTGGCAAAAACATAGCAACATCCCAAAACCGCGCATCCATCGTGAAACAGGAAAACGACGTTCAGCGCGTGGTTTGGGAGGCGAATGATATTGCATTGGACAATGGCGTAACAATTAAACACGGGCAACTGGCAATTATCGTGCCGCCAAAGGATCGTGAAATCACACTTTACCTGCAGCTTAGCGAAATCGCACAAAATGGTATGGTCGTGCATGAAGATGCCAAACTGCAAGTCAAAATAAACCTGCAGACGGCACCTGACACGTCGACCTTGGCAAATTTCGTGAATTCGTTGAACACGGAGTTCCGCAGCGCGGATATTTCAAACCCTGACGACGCAGAACAGATTAAACAACTCACTGATTTTAGAAATGTCAGTGACATTACAAGCCCTTTTCCCGTGCTTGCCACAATTTTAAATTAGAAAAAGGCGCTGCAGCAAAACAGCGCCTTTCTGGCAGGATGCCGAATTCGGCCACAATAAGTTTCCTAATTAAATAACTTACAATAGCCACACCGTGAGTAGCTTCCTAATACATATAATATAA
>CAXACF010000078.1:0-7225 GCA_963967125.1 uncultured Rhodobacterales bacterium
CACGACCGTTCCGCCAAAAGCCTGACCAATGGTTTGATGCCCCAAACACACACCCATCAAAGGGGTTTTCGTTTCTGCGGCAGCCTGTGTCAGCGCCAAACAAATGCCTGCCTGATACGGGTCACAAGGCCCGGGTGACAATAGAATGCCCGCAGGGTTTATGGCAATCGCCTCTTGGACGTCAATTGCATCGTTGCGGCGCACCACGATTTCTGTTCCCAACTCTCCCAAATAATGGACAAGGTTGTAAGTAAAGCTGTCATAGTTATCGATAAGCAGCAGCATCAGAACTTTTTCCTAAACTTCGCATTCTGGGCTAGCCCAGATCGCATGGGTCGCGCTATACATGTTCAGGGATCGGACCCATCGTCAAGAGGCGAAGGGAAAGAAAGAGCGGTGAATTAGAATATCCATGGAGTTAACAACGTGGGACTTGGTTTTTTAGGCGGTTTTATTCGGGGGCTTATTGTCGGCGGGTTCGCATTGGCAGGCGTTTCGTTGTATTTGGGAAACACATCTGCACCGATCCCAGAACGTACCGAGGTTGAGGTACCTGCAGGATCTGAATTCACCCTAAAGCGTGAAGATACCGCTGTTCAACGCCCAAAACCCATTGAACAAACAACCACTGCGCCCGCGCCCGAGGTCACAGCGCCAAGCGTTGAAACATCCCTGAACGATGCGGCAGGTGTAACAGATGCGCCAATGGTTCCCGAAACGGGGTTGGTTGAAACAACAGCGCCAACATCACCCGAAACAGGTTTGGCCGTACCGGCAGCGCCAGAGCGTCCGCGCCTGCCCACAATCACCAGCGCACTGCCATCCCGCCCCCAAACCGAAGCACAAAGTGCCGCGCCAACGCAGCCCAAGATCGAACGCGGGAATGCGGGCGCAACATTGGCCCCCAGTTTGGGTTCAGGTCAAATCGTGGTCCCAAGTGATCCAACCGCACCAGCGTTGCGCCGTGGTGATCAAACGGCCCCAACTGACGATACGACAAATGCAACCGTTCCCACGGATCAAGCAGATGAAACCGCGCTGCAACAAGTGACGGTTGAGGCGATAGAAACCGAGGAACCCTATGGCAAGGCGGTTGATCTTTATGCCCGTGATGGGGTGAGTGATGAGGGCAAACCAAAACTGTCGATCGTTTTATTGACCGATCAGTTAAACGCGATTGATCCAAACTTGGTTCAGGCCCTGCCAATCCCCGTGTCATTTGCCGTTGATCCTGTGAACCCGTCAGCAGATGCACTTCTTCTATCGTTGCGAGAATTTGAACAAGAAGCCGTCATCCTTGCCGATCTGCCGCCTGAGGCCGCCGTTCAAGATGTTGATGTCGCCTTGACTGCCTTGGTTGATTTGCTGCCTCAAACAGTTGGTGTGATTGAACGTCAGGCGGGGGCATTACAACAAAGCCGTGATGTCATGTTGCATGTGCCCGAGGTTTTGAACCGCACGGGCCATGGTTTGGTGGTCTATGAAAAGGGCTTGAACACGCTGGCAAAAGAGGCGGGAAAGGCGGGCACACCTGTGGCGACCATCTATCGCGATTTGGATGGTGCGGATCAGAATGAACGCACAATTCGTCGTTTTCTGGATGGGGCCGCATTCCGCGCTGCCAATAGCCCGTCAGACCCGATTGTTGTCTTGGCCCGATTGCGCCCCGAAACGATGAGTGCGATCCTGATCTGGGCCCTGCAAGATCGGGCACAGAAAACGGCCGTAGTCCCCGTATCGCAGTTGATGAAAGCGGGCCTGCAAAAATAAGGCTCGCCTCTGGACACCGCGATAGTCTGATCAGTTGCCGCCTGAGTTTTTCACAAACATCGCCGCATCTGCAGCTGCGCGTCGGATGGCGTTCGATTTATGAACCGTTTCCATATATTCCGCCTCTGGGTCGCTGTCATACACAACACCGCCACCTGCCTGAATATAAAGCTTTTCGTCTTTCACAATCGCTGTGCGTAGGGCGATACACATATCCATATCACCCGCCGCACTGAAGTAACCCAATCCACCGCCGTAAACACCGCGTTTTTCAGGTTCTAGTTCATCAATGATCTCCATTGCACGCACCTTTGGGGCGCCTGAAACGGTGCCCGCGGGCATGCCCGCAAAAAACGCAGACAGCGCATCTTGGTCCGGGTCCAATTCACCCACGACGTTTGACACGATATGCATCACGTGACTGTAGCGTTCGACAATGAATTCTTCGGTCGGGCGCACAGTGCCGATTTTGGCAACGCGGCCCACATCATTGCGCCCCAAATCCAATAGCATCAGGTGTTCGGCCAATTCCTTTTTATCGGCCAATAGATCCTGTTCTAATGCCAAATCCTCTTCTGGAGTTTTGCCACGAGGGCGGGTGCCCGCGATGGGGCGAATGGTGACTTCGTTCCCAAAGACGCGCACAAGGATTTCGGGGCTGGCCCCGATCACCTGAAAGCCGCCGAAATTGAAAAAGAACATAAACGGCGACGGGTTGGTGCGGCGCAAACTGCGATAGAGTGAAAAAGGAGGAAGTGGAAAATCCTGTGTCCAACGCTGGGCTGGAACCACCTGAAAAATATCACCTGCGCGGATGTAATCCTTGGCCTTTTCCACGGCCTGCATGTAGCCCGCCTTGGTAAAGTTGGACTGGGGTGGTGCAACATCATCCGCCTGACCCAAATCGCGTGCTTCACTAACAGGGCGTTCCAAATCCCGCATCGCATCCCCAATCCGTTCTGCCGCCTGCGCATAGGCCGCACGTGCAGACACATCATCGGAATGCCAAACGGGGGAGACCAAAATCACCTCACCCTTGGCGCCGTCCAACACCGCCACGACCGAGGGGCGCAAAAACAGCGCATCCGGCACACCGATGGGATCGGGATTGATATTGGGCAGATGTTCGATATGGCGCACCATATCATAGCCCAAATATCCAAACAGGCCCGCTGCGGATTGCGGCAGTTCGGGAGGTAAATCAATATGGCTTTCTGACAAAAGCGCGCGAAATTCATCAAGTGGTTTTCCGCTTTGCGCAACAAAGGCATCTTCGTCATAGCGCGCACTACGGTTAATTGACGAAGTTGTTCCAACGCATTTCCAAATCAGATCGGGCTTGATGCCAACGATGGAGTAGCGGCCACGCACCTCGCCCCCTGTGACAGATTCCAACATAAAGCTGTCTTTTTGCGCGCTCCCCAGTTTCAGCATAAGTGAAACAGGCGTATCCAAATCAGCGGCCAGTCGTGTGTAAATAACCTGATTTTCGCCCTTTGCATAACCTTGTGCAAATGCGTCAAACTCTGGTGTGATTGCCATGATTTATCCTATTGGAAATTCGCGTGAACCGCGTTCAACGCCTGTTGATCCAATGAAATGCCCGCGCGCGCCTGAATTTGACGGGCAAACGCGGCATACATGTCGTTGGAAAGGGTTGCGTTGAATTGCGACGAAAGCGCGTTTCGGATTGTGGCTGCGTCTTCGGATGTGACATCGCCCGCGTTGATCGCGTTCAGCGTAACAACAACAACCTCTGATCCATCCGTAATCGCTTCTGATTGACCAATCTCTAATTCAAAGGCTTTGGCCAAAATCGCGGGCGTCGCACTGCTTCCGAATTCGTCACGGCGCAGGCCTGTCAATTCCTCGCTCGCCAAATCAAGCTGAACAGCGCCTGTGGCCACATCATTCCCAAGGGACGTAAGCGCCGTTGCCGTTTCATCCGCACGCCAATCGTCCAGCACCGTTTCGCGGGATTCTGCGAATGGGATCGGGGCAGCGGCGATGATTTCGTTCAAGCGAAGGGCGAAAATGCCACCATCCTCTAACATTGTCAGGGTTGGGAAATCTCGCTCAGTCACGGCTTCGGCTGCTTGGCGGAAGCTTGGATAAAAAGTGATGTCATCCAGCGCGTTTGCGTGAAATTCAACGCGGCCCAATCGTAGACCAAAATCCGCCTCAAGCTCTTCTAATGTTGCGCCAGCGGCCAATGTGTCATCCACCTGACCAATCATTGCATCAATCTGACGACGCGCCAGATCAAGCGCCAATTCGTCCTCTAATTCGCTGCGCGCATCTTCCAGCGTGACGGTTTGCGCATCCAAAATCCCATTGATACGGAACAGCGCAGGGCCAAGGTCACTGTCAAATGGACCAACGATATCGCCAACCGATGCTGTGAAAACCGCATCTGCAGCGGCGTTCAATGCGTCACGTGCCACATCCCCCAAATCAACGTCATCCAGGGTCAAACCGCGTGCCTGAACCAAATCTTCAAATGTTTGTGCGCCAGATGTGATTTGCGACAACGCATCTGTTGCACCCGCCTGATCAATGAACACCAGCCGTTCAACCAAACGGCGTTCAGGTTGTTGGTATTGATCGATGCGGTTGTCATATTCCGCCTGTAATGCAGCCTGATCCACCTGAATCTGATCAATCAACATATCGGGGCTAAGCACGGCATATGTGATATCCTTGCGCTCTGGCTGGGTGTAATTCGCGATGTTGTCGGTGTAATAAGCGTTTAGCACATCGTCAGTGGGGTCTGCGACTGGGGTTGTCAGGTTCTCTTCGCTCAACCGGGCAATTGTGAAATCCCGGGTTTCCATCAGGAATGCCAAAACTGTTTCGGTTGCAATGTCATCCATTGTGTTGCCGGCCAATACCGCGCCTTGCAACAATGTGCGGGCGCTTTCGGCGCGAATGGCGGCTTCAAACGCGGCCTCGGTATATCCCGCGCCTTCCAATGACAGTTGATAGTTCTGGCGATCAAATTGACCGTCTAGGCCGCGAAAGGCATTGATTTCCATGATCTGGTTGCGAACCGCATCATCCCCAACGGAGAGGGAAATCGCCGCGGCCTCATTCTCAAGCGCCTTTTCCTGAACCAGACGAGAAAGAACACGATCCGGAATGCCAACGGCCTGTGCTTCGCTAAACGATAGCACGCGGCCAAACTGGGCCTCGCTTGCGCGAAGCTCGTTTTGCAATCCGCGGGCATAATCATCAACCGGGATTTCCGTATCGCCCACCGATCCAACAGATTGGATTGACCCGTTAAAGCTGACTGCGCCAAATCCCAATAGGCCCACCATGACAAAGCCCATCATGATCCATGTTAGGAATTTTGGCAGTCCGGTCTTTTTCTCCGACATGTTGTCCCCCGTGTAGCGATCCGCAAACGTGTTTCTATTTTTCCCGTATTCTTAAGCGGGGTTTTCGGCAGGGGCAAGGCGAATGCTCACATCAATCAGACGATCAACAAAAGTTTCGATGGTTTCCCCGTCAATATTGGCAAATGCGACACGTAAATGGTTGTGTCCAAGGCGGGTTTCATCAGGACTGAAAAACGCACCGGGCAGGGCAAGGATATGACCCTGCTGCAACAAAGCTTGGGCCGCTTCGATCGAGGTCATGTTAAAGGGGTGCGCAACATAGGCGAAATAGGCCCCTGAACCAAGCAACTTCCAACCATAGGGCACAAGGCGATCAAAGGCCTGCCGAAACTGCGTCAGTTTCTGAATGGTCTGTTGGCGTTCGTGCTCCACCCAATCGTCCAAATGTTCCAATCCCCAATGCGCCGCGAACTGTCCCGTTTGCGCGGGACAAATTGTGACCGTATCCAAAAACTTTTCAATTTCGGTGATTTGGTGGGGGGATGCGATAACCGCGCCCACGCGATGCCCCGTCAATCGATAGGCCTTGGAAAAGGAATAAAGGACAATCAAATGATCCTGTGCGGCAGGATGCGACCAAAGTGTATGAACATCATCAATGGTGCGAAAATCCAAATAGGTTTCATCGATGATCAACTTAACATTATGTTTTTGCGCTAAGGACAAGCATTCATTTAACAAATCATCCGGATATTCTACCCCTGCAGGGTTATTGGGCGTAACCAAACAAATCGCACGTGTGCTGTCACTGATTAGCTTTTCCGCATCCTGCGGATCAGGGATTAGCGTGTCATCGCAATATAGCGCGCGCGTATTTACATGAGACAGTGTTAGCCACATGTCATGGTTAAAATACCATGGCGCAGTCAGGATCACATCATCACCCGCCTGACACAGGCTGGCAATCACGGCGCAAAACGCCTGATTACAGCCTGACGTGATGGCGATGTTTTCATATGAAAATTCAGTTCCGTAAGTACGTGACCATTTATCCGCCAGCGACGCGCGTAACGCCATATTGCCCAAAATGGGGCCATATAAGTGCGCGTCCCCTTCACTCAGGACGTGATCGGCCATGGCCTGACGCATTTCGATGGGGGGCGGGGCCGTTGGGGCCGCTTGGCTGACGTCAATCAGGGGGCAATCCGCAGGAAATTCCATTCCCTCTAACCATTGACGCGCCGCTTTAATCGGCGGCGCGATTAGGTTTGATGTGCGCCCCATGGGTGGCAAAGGGTTAATCTCTGCCGCGGTAGGGTTCGACATATTGCAATGCCAAATCCCATGGGAAGAAAATCCAAGTATCTTGACTGACTTCCGTCACAAATGAATTCACCTGATCGCGACCCATGGGTTTTGCATAAACAGTGGCCACATGTGCCTTTGGCAAAACCTTGCGAACAACTTCTAATGTTTTGCCTGTATCCACCAAATCATCAATGATCAAAACACCCTCACCATCGCCAACCAATTCTTGGTCAGGCATTTTGATGATGCGCGGTTCGCTTTGCGTTTGGTGGTTATAGGATTTAACGCTAATCGTATCGACCAAACGAATATCCAATTCGCGCGCAATAATCATCGCAGGCGCCATGCCACCGCGTGTAATCGCAACAACCGCGCGCCAAGCACCACCTTCATCAGGTCCCTGACCATCCAAACGCCACGCCAACGCACGTGCATCGCGGTGAAGTTGATCCCAACTTACGTGAAATCCTTTTTCATGGGGCAGGCGTTCTGTCATGAGTCTTTCTTTCCTGTCACTACATCAATATCGGCGGCGTCCACCGCCTTCATGCCAACCACATGATAGCCAGAGTCAACGTGTAGGTTTTCACCTGTCACACCAGAGCTGAGATCAGACAATAAATAAAGCGCGGATTTGCCCACATCATCAATTGTCACCGTGCGGCGCAGTGGAGAGTTCAATTCGTTCCATTTCAAGATGTAGCGGAAATCGCCAATGCCGCTGGCCGCCAATGTTTTGATTGGACCTGCGGAAATTGCGTTGACTCGAATGTTTTGCTTGCCCAAATCCTCGGCCAAATACATAA
>CAXACF010000079.1:0-7178 GCA_963967125.1 uncultured Rhodobacterales bacterium
GGGTCCACCCATGCTTTTGCAACCACTTTGGCCCCGTTTTGTGGGCCGATTTTGTGCGAATAGGTGTCGATGACTTCATCCAGGGCCGCAGGATCAACCAAGCCCTTTTCAACAAGAAGGGTTTCCAATGCCTTGACCCGCAACGCAGGATCAGAGGGGAGGAGTGAATGGCTATGATCATCATGTGGCATAAGGTTATAAAACCAAGGATTTCGATGTCTGTCTATGGCGAATACGCATCAGAATGGACTTGTTTCCAAATGGGGCAGGATTACAGTTATTCGTGATAAGATGAGGAGCAGACGATGAAGCAAACCGTTGATTTTTTGGCTGAGTGTGAGGCCCTGTCTGCAGTCCTTGACCCCTTGGATGGGGATGATTTCGCACGCCCTACGCAGTTCAAAGGATGGCGTATTGAAGATGTGATTGTGCATCTTTATTTCTGGAACTTACAGGCGGATCATTCCATATTCAGGCCAGATGAGTTTTCCAAAACGATTGTTGATATCCTACCCGATATTCAAAAGCGGGGCATGCGTCCTGTTGAAAACGAACGCATCACAGTGCGTGGTGCCGCCTTGGTGGACACATGGCAGAATCATTATCGGGATTTTTGCGCGCGACTGGATGGGGTCGATCCCAAAATGCGGGTAAAATGGGCAGGGCCGGATATGTCAGTTCGTTCCTCTATCACCGCCCGGCAAATGGAAACATGGGCCCATGGGCACGAAGTGTTCGATTGTTTGGGGCAGTCACGCGTTGATACGGATCGGATTGAAAACATCGTGATCCTTGGGGTGAACACCTTTGGTTGGTCTCATATGGTGCAGGGGTTGGACGTGCCTGATCAGCGGCCATATTTGAAACTAACGGCTCCCTCTGGGCAAATCTGGGAATACGGTGATGTGGACATGGAAAACGCAATTATCGGCAGCGCCGTGTCCTTTGCCCAAGTGGTTACACAGACCCGCAATGTGGCAGATACGGATTTACAGATGACAGGGGACGTTGCGCAGCGTTGGATGGAAACAGCGCAGTGTTTTGCAGGTGGCAAAGAGCCACCGCCCAATCAAGGCACACGATATATTCAGCGCGGTTGATTAGGATGCGATATAGGTGATTAGCAAAGCCAGCGTCACAATGCTGCTAAGCCACAAACGCAGGTTCATCCACCATGCGGGCGTGACACCCGCATGCGCGAAATAGCGATCAACCAATAATAGCACCGGGAACCCAATCATCAGCCCCAGATGAAGATGCTGGGGCATAAAAACCATAACCGCAAACAGTAGCAGGGCAGGCATAACCGCGAAAATATAGGCAGCGGGGCTTTCACCCTGTTGATATCGCGCTGCGAAATTCCAATGGGTGCCTGACATATAGGCGAAAATGACAATGCCATAGGGCACCTGCAACTGGGCGCCCAACACATTGGCAGATAACGGAATTTGCACGAACTGCGTAACAGCACCCCACAAAAACGGAATCGTCCCAGCAAAGCCAAAAAGATAGGCAAGCGTTGTGCGGTCTGCGTTCATTTGATCGTTTCCTTCTACACTTTGGCAATAGTGGTGTTTTGGCGCAAAAAATCAAACCTACAGGCGCTATTTTATGATGATCAATGTGCGGGCTAGATCATCTTTGTGTTCATGATCTGCGCTGTCCCCATAAATCGCCACATCGCGGGTTTCATAGGTGTCGTAATGATCCGCCATCGCGTCCAAAACGCGTTCAAAATGAAGCGCATGCCAATGATGTTCGTTGACCGAAATCACAATATGACCGCCTGTTTTCGTCACGCGCAACAGTTCGCTGATCGCCTCTGGTCCCACGTGGCCCAAGGTAAAGGTACCCGAACTGACCACGCCATCATAAGTGGCATCATCAACGGGTAAGGCATCGGTCACATCCGACCAAAAAACACGACAATACAGATCTTTTTGCGCGGCAACATCCAGCATCTGTTGGGATATATCTGTCGCATCCATGTCATAAGCGCCAAGGGGAACCAACACCTCGGCCAATGCACCTGTGCCCGCGCCGATGTCCAACACCTTTGGCCCGCCGCCCACCGCGTGATACGTCTCACCAACTTGACGATGCAAAATATAATCCATGCTGGCGCGATACCCTGTGTCATAGGTGTCGGCCCAGTCTGCATAAAGCTTTATGTTGTCCTCTGGTGTTTCCAGATCATAGGCAGCTTCTAGGTTTTCAACACCTTCAAATTGTTTTTGCATCGTGTCCTCAGTCAAATGAAAATCAGGGCGGCGGAACTGGCCATGATCATGGCCATGACCGTCATAAATGTGCGCCAAATCACGGGGCGCTGTAAATAACCTGCCAACAGATGCCCCGCAGAGGTCCAGAATAAGCACACGAATAGATTGATCAAACTAAATCCTAGGAACAGGCGCACAGCCTCGGCCCAAATGTTTAAGTCAATGGAAAACCCTGCAGAGGCCGCAAGGGCCACGGCCCACACCTTTGGGTTACAACTTGGAAAAGAACCGCCTGAAAAAACGTAAATGGGCGATCGCTGTTTTGTGCCGTGGCACGGGAGGCGTTGATCAATTTCCATGCAAGCCAGAGAATCCATAGCGCAGAAATCACTTTGATTGTGAATTCGATCGCGGGCAGCGCAAACAAAATGCTTTGCACCCCCAAAACACTGGCCGCAGCCAATAGTCCCGTTCCAATTGGCACCCCCAATAGATGCGGCAGGGTTGCGCGAAACCCAAACCGTGCCCCTGATGTCGTTAGCATCACAACATTTGGTCCAGGCGAAAACAGTCCCGCAAATATGAACAACAACAGAGGGAGTGAGGCCGCGAAAATGGACAAAATCACACGGTGTTCAGGGTCAGACGTTTTTCCGCAACCCGCGCCATGATGGATGCGCCCACGGGCAAAACCTCAAGCCCCAGGGTGAAGGACGGATTGTGCAGCCCAACTGTCCCAACATGACCCACACGACAATACGCACCTGGAATGGATTTCAGCATATCCGCAAAATCCTCGGACCCTGTGGCGGGTTGAATTTTGTCTGATACATGATCTGCCCCCACGATGTCGGCGGCCGCATCCAAATAGGCCGAGCTAAGGTCATGATCGTTTTCCAAAACGGTAAACGCGTGACGAATATCCAATTTCACCTCGGCGTCATAGGCCGTTCCAACACCGTTGCAGATGGCCTGCATGCGATCACACACCAGATTAAAGATATCATCCTTAAAATATCGGATTGTCCCGCACAGATGCGCCGTTTGTGGGATGACGTTATAGGCCGATCCCGCATGTACCTGTGTGATTGAGAGTACGCAGGTATCCAGCGGGGGAACATTTCGGCTGATGATGGCATTCAAATCGGTGATAAGCGAATTTGTGATCTGAATGGCATCCTTGGAATTTTGGGGCATGGCCGCGTGCGCGCCTTTCCCTGTGACATGAATATCAAAAAACGCGGCCCCCGCCATCGCCGCACCACGACAAATTTCAAAGGTGCCTGGTTTTCCGCTGGGCGAATTGTGCATGCCGTAAACTTCGTCGCAGGGGAAACGATCAAACAGCCCATCTTCAATCATCGCTTTGGCACCGCCCAAGCCCTCTTCTGCGGGTTGGAAAATCACGATCACTTCGCCCTGAAAATTGCGCGTTTCGGCCAAATGTTTCGCCGCACCCAGCAGCATCGTCGTGTGGGCATCATGACCACAGGCATGCATTTTGCCATCCGTTTGCGATTTATAGGGCAGGTCCGTTTCCTCATGAATGGGTAGGGCGTCCATATCTGCACGCAGCCCAACACGACGGTTTCCCGCGTGCTTGCCCCTGATGACGCCAACAACACCCGTCACACCGATTTCCGTATGCACCTCATCCACGCCAAAATCGTTCAGGTATTGGGCCACAATCTGGCTTGTGCGCACCTCTTCAAATCCGATTTCAGGATGTTGGTGAAAATCCTTGTAGATCACTTCCATCTGATCTTTAAAATTTGAGATGACTGGCAAGATATTCATATTGGTCCCCTATGCGACTGTGCGGTTGGCATTCACGTTACACTTGATTTTAGGTAGGTCAATTTAGTTTGATGAAATCACATAGTGAAACAGCAATGAAAGAGCCACGGGGATGAGCATAGTTTACATTACAGGTGCAGGTGTCAGTGCACAAAGCGGCATTCCAACCTTTCGCGGGCAGGACGGATTTTGGACCGTGGGCAGCATCAATTACACACCCCAAGAAATGGCAACGCGCGCGATGTATTTGAACGCCCCAGACGAATTTCTGTTGTGGTATTTTCGACGGTTTGCAGCCTATCGAAATGTATTGCCAAATGACGTGCATCATTGGCTGTCCGATAAACGGTTGATTACCCAAAACATTGATGGATTGGACGGCAAGGCGGGTAATCCCGATTACATTCCAATTCATGGTCGATTGGACAAGGTCACCATGCTGCATCAGCAGGGGGAATTGGTGCCTTTGCTTGACGCCCCTTGGGAGCAGGTGGTTGATGCCTGCCCTGATTTAGAGGACGATCAGGCGGTAAAATTGGCCCTGTTGGACGCATTCCGAATTTCGAAAACCTCTCTGATCCCAGAAATGGGACATTCCTTAAAACCCTTTGTTTTGCTGTTTGATGAATATTACACCGATCTTTATCGCATGGGTGAGGCGGAAGATTGGATGTCAACGGCCACACGGTTCGTGTTTATGGGCACATCCTTTAGCGTGAATATCACAAACATCGCCTTGCGTGCTGCGATTATGACGGGGGCTGAAATAGACGTGGTTGACCCATCCCCAATTGATTTGAACATTGATCGCGTGAATTATCACGCGATCAGCGCTGCGGAATTTATCGCACAGGCCTAGTTCGGCACAAAAAACGTGGCCGACGCGCTGGCAACTGCACGTGCGCTGGGCATGGCGGTTAGGGTCGCTTCGCAAAATATGAGGGAGCGTCCCTGTTTTATCACGCGGGCCGCACAGGTGATCCGTTCACCTTTGGCACCACTTAGGAAGCGGGTTTCCAGATTGGTGGTTGCAACGGGTTTGAAACCATCCATCGCCGAAAAACAGGCAAAGACCATGGCGGTGTCGGCAAGCGAGCTAAGCGCCTGACCACAGACGATCCCACCGACCCGTTCGATATGCGGGGTGACGGGGATGTCTAATGTTGCCCCATCATCGGACATATCGGTCACTTCGATGCCCATGTCCAAAATCCATTGGGCAAAGTTTTCCGTTAAAAAGTCCTGGGCTGTTTCGATTGTGATCATGATGCGCCCCCCAATACATCGGGTACATCCATCCATGTTCCTGTGTCCGAGGATCGGATGGCGGCGTCAATCACCTCGGCCACGGCCAATCCATCGCGGAATGTGGGAAAACGTGCTTCGCCCGTTTCGATGGCTTCAAGGAAATCTTTAGCCTCGATAATGATCATATCCTGATATCCTGTCCCATGACCCGGGCCCTGACAAAACGGCAAATAATCTGGATGATCGGGACCTGTTAGGATTTTGCGAAACCCGCGCTCTGCCTCTGGTCCTTCGGTTCGATACAGCCAGATTGCGTTTTGATCCTCTTGATCAAATCGAATTGAGCCTTTGGTGCCATGAATTTCATAGGCATATCCCATTTTGCGCCCTGTTGCGACGCGACTGGAATAAATGTGCCCCATCACGCCATTTTTAAAGCGGCACATGATTTGGGCATGATCGTCATTGGTAACCTGACCACCCGGTCGGGTTTTGTGAACTGTTTCAACCTCTGCCATTACACGTTCAATTGGCCCCATCAGGCGCAGGGCGGCATTGACGGGGTGGGGTGCCAAATCGCCCATATTGCCCGTGGCCATCCCCTCGCATCGCCAATTTTTTGGCAAATTGGGATCGGACAAAAAATCCTCGGTATGTTCACAGCGAAACCATGTGATATCGCCAATCTCTCCTGATTGGATCAGATCATGCGCAAAGCGGGATGCAGGCGTGCGGATATAGTTAAAGCCGACCATGTTGGGCACATTTGCACCCTCGGCCAATTCCACCATTTTGCGCGCGCCTTCGATTGTATCGGCGATGGGTTTTTCGCACAGCACAGGTTTGCCCAATGCGATCGCCTCACGCGCGATGGCTTCATGCGTATCTTGGGGCGAGGCGATGACAACGGCCTCGACTTTGGGATCGTGTACCAGATCATGCCAATCCCGCGCAGCGCGTTCGTAACCATAGCTGGCGCGATAGCGTTCTGCACTTTCGGCCGAGGAGGCTGCGATTGTCTGTAAAACAGGGCGTAATTTGGTGTCAAACACGGCGCCAACCGCGGCCATGGCAACGCTGTGCGCCTTACCCATATAGCCACCTCCAACAACGCCAATTCCGATTTTTGTCATATCCATCCCCAAGGTAATTTGTGGTTTCGCACAGAGTGACCATGGTACAAGATTATTCAAGTATTTTTGCGAAATAGGCGAAAAACACTGTGAAATTTGGATGAAAATAGGGGGTGCGACACCTTGCCCAAATCCTATGCAGTCGCAGCATGAAGCAGGAAAAAGGTGAATGAATTCAGTGCGAATGTGTGTCCATGCAAGTGCAGCATTTTCGAATGTATACGATTGTATTCCGATAAGTTATTGATTTTATTAGATAAAATATTTTTCCGTGCTACAGTTACACCAACGATAGCGAGGGCACCTCATGGATCAATTGAATATATCAGTCTGGGCAGGCAAAACAAAAATAGAGCGTGACTGCATTACGGCAGAGCGCGCCAAAATGATCCACGCAACTGTGGGGTTGGCCGGCAGCGATGCGCCGCAGGTGGGGGATCCAATGCCTGGGCTGTGGCATTGGTGTGCGTTTGGACCTGATGCAATGACCCGTGATTTGAAAACGGATGGGCACGCCAAAGGCGGCGATTTCCTACCCCCGATTAAACTTCCGCGCCGTATGTGGGCGGGCGGCGCGTTGGAATTTCACGCACCCCTTCGCATTGGCGATGTGATGACGCGTACATCAACCATCCGCGAGGTGGTGGAAAAAGAAACGGGTGCGGGACCAATGGCGTTGGTAACGGTGGATCACATTATTTCAGGGCCCCAAGGGGTTGCAATAACCGAACGTCAGGATATCGCATATCTGGAAATCCCGAAAACATACACGCCCCCC
>CAXACF010000080.1:0-7177 GCA_963967125.1 uncultured Rhodobacterales bacterium
ATGATCAGTTATACCATGTATTTCATAACATTGGTATGATCCATCTGAAGCATCATACAATTGAAGATATGCGGTTTGTTCGTTTTCATCAATTAAAACATCAACGCCACATTGTGGAGACGAATTCGAAATTGAATAATTATAGGTAGCTAAAAGTTCATTATTGTAATAGTGTCGGCTCCCCTTTATTTTTACCCACGCTTAGTTAGAGTTTTCTAAGATAAGGTTTTTTCGTTCTTCCATCATTTGCGCATACCTGATCGGTGAGAGATAACCTAACGATTTGTGTGGTCGTTCAGTGTTATAGTCGATCCTCCACTCTTCGGTCTGTTCTCTCACTTCTGACAAACGATAAAACAGGTAAGCATTCAATACTTCTCTTCTGATGCTTCCATTCTTCCTTTCTATGTATGCATTTTGTGTGGGTTTCCCCGGTTGAATAAATTGTATCGTAATCTGTCTTTGCTCATCATTGCACCACTCTTCCAGTTTGTGGCTGATAAACTCTGGGCCATTGTCGCAACGGATATTGGCAGGCTTGCCTCGCTGAACAATCAGTCTTTCCAGTACCCTGATCACCCTGAGTGCCGGAAGTGAGGTGTCAACCTCTATCGCCAGCGATTCACGGTTAAAATCATCCATCACATTGAACAATCGGAACCTTCTGCCATCTACGAGCGTGTCGGTCATAAAATCAATGCTCCATACCTGGTTAGGTGCTGTTGGAACGTTTAAGGGTTGCTTTATCCGCTCTGGGAGCCGTTTCTTGCCTCTGCGACGGATATTCAGCTTCATATCTGTGTATACCCGATAGATCCGTTTATGATTCCATTCATGCCCTTTATTCCAAAGACGATAGCAACACTGCCAAAATCCAATGGCAACATGTTTGGTTGTTAAAACCGTCAGTGCATCCTGAACTTCACTGTCATCCTTAGGTTTTGGTTGATACCGGTAGGTGTTGCGGGATATACCTGCCAGTTCGCACGCCTTACGGTTACTTAACTGCTCTTCTTCCATCAGATGATGAACAGTTTCCCGTTTCGCTTCAGGCGTTAAAACTTTTTTGCGATCAGGTTCTTCATTGCCCGGTTCTCCAGGCTTAACTCCGCCACGATCTTCTTGTACTCACTGATCTCAGCTTCCATCTGCTTCATTTTTACAACATCACTCACTTCCATGCCTCCATACTTAGCCTTCCAATTGTAAAACGTTGCTTCGCTGATACCCATCTCTCGGGCAATCTCTTTAACAGCAATTCCTGATTCCTGTTTCTTCATTGCAGATACAATCTGCGCTTCGGTAAATCTTCCTTTTTTCATGTGTTTCAAAGTTTAAAGTTAAGTTAATGATCCAAGGGGTGGCCGAAATGGCGCGCTGCTGGATCGCGATGAAAACAGGCAAATGGCCTGAACGCATTGCAGATGTGAAAGAAACAGAAGACCTTCTCATCGACGGAGATACGAACTGATGACCGATCCTCAAGTAGCGATTTTAATGCTATGCCTTTTCATTTTGTTGGTTCTTCTCGGGTTCCCGATTGCCTTCACATTGATCGCCATGGGCGTGGCATTTGGATATTATGCATATTATGCAGGCGCGCCTGAATCGATTGCAGATATCTTTAACAACAACATTTTTTACCTTTTGAACCAGAACACCTATTCGGTGATGGAGAACGATACGCTGGTTGCGATCCCACTGTTCTTGTTCATGGGGTATGTGGTGGAACGCGCGAACATCGTGAACCGCTTGTTCTTCTCACTCTATCAGGCTGCGCACAATCTGCCTGGGTCGCTGGGGATTGCTGCACTGCTAACCTGTGCAGTGTTTTCCACGGCCTCTGGTATTGTGGGTGCGGTTGTCACACTGATGGGGCTGTTGGCCTATCCCGCGATGAATAAGGCAGGATATGACAAAAGTTTTGCTGCGGGTATCATCTGTGCGGGTGGGACATTGGGGATTTTGATCCCACCCTCCATTATGCTGATCGTCTATGCTGCGATTGCGGAACTTTCACCATTGCGTCTTTATGCAGCGGCCGTGTTCCCCGGGTTGCTTTTGGCGGGTCTTTACATTGTTTATGTGATCGTTCGGGTGAAAATTAACCCAAGCCTTGCACCGATGCCTGCAAAAGACGACATTCCGCCACGGGGCGTGGTTTATTACAACCTTTTGATTTCGTTCGTTCCATTGACCGTTTTGATCCTATTGGTTTTGGGGTCAATCTTGGGCGGATTGGCAACACCCGCCGAAGCGGCGGCCATGGGCGCACTTGGCGGTTTGGTTTTGGCAGCGATCTATCGCGAATTGACATGGACCAAGGTCAAGGAAAGTGTGTTTCTAACGGCCAAGGCGACTGCGATGGTATGTTGGTTGTTTGTGGGGTCATGGACATTTGCTTCGATCTTCTCATACCTTGGTGGACACGACATCATCGAACATTGGGTTCTTGCACTAAATCTTGAACCTTGGCAGTTCTTGGTTCTTGCGCAGTTGATCATCTTCCTTCTTGGATGGCCGCTTGAATGGTCAGAGATTTTGATCATCTTTGTTCCAATCTTCTTGCCCATGCTGGAAACATTTGGGATCAACCCATACTTCTTTGCGATGTTGGTTGCACTGAACCTGCAAACTTCGTTCCTAACACCGCCCATGGCGATGTCGGCCTATTACCTAAAGGGCGTGTTGAAGAACCAAATCGAATTGATGCAGATCTTTAAAGGGATCATGCCGTACTTGGGAATTGTGATTTTCTGTATGGTGATGATGTACCAGTTCCCGGGTCTTGCGCTTTGGTTCCCAGATTACTTATTCGGAAAATGGGTACCATAAGTGAATGACGATCTAACACTTCTTTCGGCGGTTGAGGCCGCCGAAGGCATAAGAGCAGGGCGGTTCAGCTCTGAACAACTTGTGTCGCAATATTTGGCCCGTATCGACGCGACCAATGTTGAAATCAATGCATGGGCCTATTTGGATCGTGACGGGGCCCTTGAACGGGCGCGTCAGGCCGATTGGTTCCGCAAATTGGGCCGTTCGTTGGGGCCGTTGCATGGTGTCCCAGTGGGGATCAAAGACATCATTGATGTGCGCGGTATGCCTACGGGCCTAGGAAACACAACACTTGGTGGTAATGTGCCCACCACCAGCGCACGCGTTGTTGAAAACCTGCTAGAAGCGGGTACCGTGATCATGGGGAAAACCACGACCTGCGAATTGGCCTATATGACACCGACAACCACAATGAACCCGCATAATGCCGAATATACTCCTGGCGGGTCCTCGGCGGGTTCGGCGGCGGCGGTGGCAGCACGTCATGTTCCTATCGCTATTGGATCGCAAACGGGTGGGTCGGTTATTCGACCTGCATCGTATTGCGGAACATACGGGTTTAAACCCTCTCGGGGTATTACCTCTCGGTTTGGGTTTTTCCAAACTTCTGCGACGTTGGATCAGGTGGGTGTGTTCACCAATGATCTAAGGGATGCGGCGTTACTCTCTGATGTGATTGGTGGTTTGGATCAGCGGGATGAAGCCAGCTATGATTGGCCGCGCCCTGATATGTATGCGGGTGTCACATCTGATGCGCCAGTTCGGCCATCATTTTGTTGGTTTGATATGCCATATCATGACCAATGCGATCAGGACGTTCTGCAGGCGATGGAGCAAATCGTTGACATGTTGGGCGATCAGGTTGATCGCCTGCCCGTTGCCCCAGAATTGGCGACACTGCCCGCGGTCCACAAAATCATCTATGATTATGAAATCGCGCGAAACCTTGAACCGCTGATTGCAAAAGGGGCTGATACACTGTCTGTGGAACTGACCGATGCGCATGAACGCGGTATGCAGATTACGAAGGTGCAATACCACGATGCACTGGATGTTAAACTGTCATGTGAACGTTTCTTTACCCAGCACTACATGGACTATGATGCGATCATCGCGCCATCCGCGACAGGCATTGCCCCGCTGCGGTCCATGGGGACGACAGGAAATGCGATCAATTGTTTGATTTGGACGTTGGCGGGTTTGCCCTGTCTCACCTTGCCCCTATTTTTGGGCGAAAACGGTATGCCATTTGGATTGCAATTGATCGGCGGGAAGCAAGAGGATGATCGCCTGTTCCGCACATCTGCATGGCTGCAACACTATCTTCAAAACGATATCAATGAAGAGGAGAAGACGAATGTCTAAACTTGTCAACTTGATCACGGGCCTTATTGGCTTTGGCCTATTTGCCGTGTTCATCATTGGTTTGTCGCATTCCATTTCAACGGGTTTCGCAGGGTTTATGGGCGGTTTGCCGTTCATGTGCATTGCGATCTTTGTTTTGGCTTTGGCGCTTTATAACCTGTGGGAAGATACACTTGGTCGCAAAGATTAAAAGCGTTGCTGCTGTTCTTAGTGCAGTAATGCTGTTTGGGATGGGGACCGCACCTAATACGGTCGCGGCCGCATCTTTTAGCTGTAGCGAGGCACAGCGGCATTCGTTCGCCGTCGCATCCAGTATGACACCTGCGTATCCGGGGCGTAGGATTGATTTTACAATCAACGGGAGTGATATTACCGCGGATGGTGTGTTTTTTCATACTGCCTACGATGTCACATATCTGTCTGATCAGGGCGCAGATCTGTCCTTTCGGGCTCATGCCTCAGATGCGGATCGTGAAGACATCTTTTTGTTTACCGAACAAACGCTTTATCACACAGCCATCGTGAAATATGGGCGCGAACCCTCGATCCAGTTAAACATTTTGACCTGTCAGCCCAAGGTTGGGTGATCAATTTGCCGCGAGGAGCAGTGTAGAACCATGTTGTCCAAACTAGTTGATTTTGACCGTTTCTTCACCCGTCGTATGGTGCCTGTAGCAATTGCAATAATTATAACCGCGATTGTCAGTTTGTATGTCGATCCACAGCCGAATGAAGGCAGCGCAAACCAAGAAACAGGTCAGGATCAATAAACCCTAACTGGGCGTCGTATTTTTGCGTTCCGACAGTAAGAAATAGAAAATCGCCAGTATGACAATTGCACCCCCCGCAATGGTCAAATGACTGGGACGTTCATCAATGACCATCCAGACCCATAATGGTCCCAAAACAGTCTCCAATAACATCAGCATACTGACATTTGACGCGGTTGTGTAACGTGATGCACGGGATAGCATCACAAAGGAAACTGGCAATATAATCAGTCCAGTAAGTGATATAATTAATGCACTGCTTAACGTGACATTTGTCGCGGTTGGAGAAAGTGCAAAGGCCATTAAACCCGCAATCAATGCGCCAATCCCGAGGGCGAGTTCAAATTCAACAGTCCGATCCTGCCGCACCACAATGAAATTGATGGCAAGGCTAAAGGCCACCGCCAATCCTAGCAATGCGCCCATTACCGTCTGCATATTGAAATCAATATCGTCGTGTAAATCACCGTAAACGGAGATCACAATCCCCAACATTACGGTCAAGATGATGCCCCAAGATCGTAGGCTAGCGCGTTCCCCCAAAAACAGCGCGCTGAGGATCACGGAAAGGATCGGAACGGTGGCCACAGCCACCAAAACAATCGCAACAGGGGCAAGTGAAATCGCGAAAGCAAAGAACGATGTGTTTGCGATTTGACAGATTATCAGAGCGACAAAGCTTTTGGAAAGAATCCGTTTGGATATGTCGATGCTGCGACGTCTTTTGTTCAGGCCGATCAATAGGAAAACCATGCCTGCCAATGTTGCGCGCCAGGCCAACATCGCACCCCCGTCCATCTGCGACAGACGCATGAACAGGCTGTCTGGCGTTAAAATTAACGCGCCAATCAGGGCCAGAAATATTCCGAATTGCGATTGCTGCATGGGGGTCTTTTCTGGCTTGGGTTAAATGACTCACGCTTTGATGACGCGTGAGGCCTGTAAATTCAAGATGTGATCCAATTTTCGGATCATGCCATGACAATGCAATCTTGTGCAGCATCTGACCATTGTTGGCCTACGGGGCAGAATTTTGTGGGATCTGCGTTTCCACCCGGACAACTGGGCAGGGTCTGCGCAGTAAGTAAGGTAGTTGTGAATGTCAGTGCCGCGATGCTAGCCAAGATAAATTTCATTCCAAATCAACTCCTAAAAATTTTGTTTTGAAGGCGATTGCCAAATACTCTTTGGAGGCGCGCAGATATTCTTTGCGCGCTGCTTCGATCTGATCCGCGTGCTTTTCTGTTGGGACGTCGCCCGCGTCTTTCACCTGTTCCAAGTATGTTCGCGCCATGATGTATTTACGTTCTGTATCATCCAACAACGCGGCGCAGACTTCGTCAATGTATCGCATTCTCTCGGTCATTTTGATTTCGGGACGATGCGATAGGTGTTGTCACCACGGGTATTACATTGACGACAGACCGCGCGGGTCCTGACCGCGTGTAACGTAGCCTCTTTCCCAACAAGCAGTATCAAATTCGAAATGTCATAGGAAAATTCATGCTCGCAGCTCGCACAGGTCAAAACCATCTTATCCCCTTCATAATCCCCAAGTATTTTGGATTTCAACATAACCGTCTGTCCAGTTTAAAACCAATCCAGAACCACCCGCATGAACAAATAGTTCGGTGTCAAAAGTGCAAATGCAATCAAGAATTTACGGATGCGCAGGTCCCATTTCCCCAATTCGTCTGTATGTGTTGCGTCGCTCATCTTACTCTCCGTTGTTAGAAGGGTGAGGTAGCTTTGCGATGTATCGCGTCAACAGGGGTGGCGTTGAAATGAAAAATGCGACGAAGGTGTCTCCGTCGCATTCAATTATCTATGAAGTCTGATTGTGATTATGTGCGTTTGCGCATTGGTTTGCTGTCGGCGCCTTTGCCGGCCATTGCGGCGGCCTCGCGACGGGCCTTGTTTTTCTTGCTGTTGAACTTGCCAACCTTGGGCGCGCGCATTGGTTTGCTTGGATCACTTGCGCCTTTGCGCACCTTGGACTTTGGTTTGGCCTCAGGTTTTGGTGCACTGTTGCTTGGGGCAGGTTTGGCATCCTTCTTCTTGAAGGGCGCAACCACACCTTCGGGCAAATCCTTGGCACGTTTTGGCTTTGCCTTGAAATCCCGCTTTTCTGAGTGTTTTGGGCGATCATCGGATTTGCGCCGATCTGGGCGTTGTTCCTTTGGTGCATCACCAAGCGGGTGAAAATT
>CAXACF010000081.1:0-7021 GCA_963967125.1 uncultured Rhodobacterales bacterium
CATGGGCGCCCCAGATTTCATGGACACGGTGGACAAATAGTGCCCGTAAATCGCAGGCGCCCCTTTGCGGATGACTTGGGTATAGGCAAGTGCCGAAAGCGCCTCTGCATTCAATTGTGCCACCGATGGAGCAACCGACGCAGGGGTATTTGCCCCACCAAGGACGAAAGGCGAACACAAAACGGGTTGATTACGCGCACAAAATGCCCGCATTGCACCCAACATGGTTTCATCCCAAACCAATGGCGAATTGCCGTTACAATTCCCTGTGACGACAGGGTGGCTGTCGATATATCCTTCGCCAAACAGGATATCACACATATCCATGACATCTTCTGCGTTCTTGGGGCTGGTTGTCATCCCCATGAAGGTTTTGTCCGAATATTTCATCGACGAATATGTGATACGCAAATGGCGTTGGCTGATCGGGTGATCATAGGGTTCCACGATATGGTGCGCCGATGAATGCATCGCGGGCAGCATTTGGGACAGTTTGTGGAAATTGGCCAAATCGTCCAATGTGGGATTGCGCCGCACATCGTCCAAATCGCGCAAGTATGGCGCGCCTGTCATGGGTATGAACATGGAATGCCCCTTGCCAAAGGGCAGGTTATGTTCGGGGTTACGCGCGTGATAGGTGAATTCAGAGGGGATTGTTGAGATCAGTTCACGCACCATGTGACGATCCAGAAACACCGTTTCATCAACCACCTTGGCGCCCACGCGTTTCCAATCGGCAATGGCGATGGGATCACGAAAATGCACCCCCACATTTTCCAAGATATGCATCGAGGCCGCATCCATGCGCTCAATCTGTTCTTGGTTCATCGGCACGGTCAGCGGCAAATTGCGTTTCAATGCGGGCAGCATTTTAACATCGCGCTTTTGGCGGGCGGCGGCGCGTGCGCCACGACCGCGTCGGGTCGTTCCTGTTGCTTCAACCATGATATCCCTCAACTGGTCAAATTATGTAATGTTGTCGGCGTCATTCGGATCGCTAAGGTCGATCCAAATGGTTTTCAGTTCTGTGTATTGATCATGGGCATGAATGCCATTGTCGCGGCCTCCAAATCCCGATTGTTTATATCCACCAAAGGGGGTTGTGATGTTACCCTCACCATAACAATTCACGGTGACGGTCCCTGCACGAATGGCGCGGGCGGCACGAATGGATGTGCGGATATTTGTGCCAAAGACAGAAGCCGCAAGCCCGTATTCCGTGTCGTTTGCCAATTCAATCGCTTCTTCTTCTGAAGCAACCTCAATCACCGAAAGGATGGGGCCAAAAATTTCCTCACGCGCTTTGGCGTCGGTTTTGTCCACCTCATAAATCGTGGGGGCCAGATAAGGACCGTCCATAGCGCCACCAACAACTGCGTCGCCCGTTAGGTACCCCGCAACCTTTTGCTGATGTTCCCCATCAATCAGCGCGCCCAGATGATTTGCGGGGTCCAATGGATCACCCGTTTTCCAGTCGCGGACACGGGCCGTGATTTTGTCCATCAGCTCAGCTTTGACATCTTTATGAACAATCAGGCGCGAATTCGCAGAACAGTTTTCGCCCATGTTCCAAAAGGCTGCATTCACAACATGGCCTGCGACCAGATCAAGGTTTTCTGCATCCGCCAAAACCACCGCAGGATTTTTGCCCCCGCATTCCAGCACCACTTTTTTCAGATTACTATCGGCCGCATAACGCAGGAACCGCCGCCCCGTTTCGGTCGATCCTGTAAAGGACACCATATCAATGTCCATATGCATCCCCAAGGGTTCGCCAACCGACGGTCCATCCCCAGGCAACACCTGAAACACGCCGCGTGGAACGCCCGCCTCGGCCGCCAATTCCGCCATGCGCAGGGCCGTTAGGCTGGTTTGTTCGGCGGGTTTCACAATCACCGAACAGCCCGCCGCCAGCGCAGGACCGATTTTCCATGCAAGCATCAGCAATGGGAAATTCCACGGCAAAACTGCCGCCACAACGCCGATGGGTTCGCGCACAATGATCGACAATGCATCATCGCCAGTGGGGGCCGTTTGATCATAGATTTTGTCAATCGCCTCGGCATGCCATTTGATCGTGTGGATCGCCTCGGGGATATCGATGGTTTCACAATCTAAGATGGGTTTGCCGCTTTCGATCGACTCCATCACCGCCAATTCGCGACGATTGCGGGTCATCAATTTGCATAGACGGATCAAAACATCCTTGCGTCCATCAGGGTCCATTTTGGACCAATGCCCCTGATCAAAGGCCTCTCGTGCCTTTTCAACCGCCAAATCCACATCATCTGCATTTGCTGTGGTGATTTCGGCAATCACCGCACCTGTTGCGGGGTTTGTTGTTGTCATGACCGCGCCACGGCCTGTGTGATACTTGCCATCAATAAAGGGCGAACGTGGTGGATTCAAATCCGCTGCCAGTGCCTGATATTCTGCATGGGTCAATAGATCGCTCATGAGTTTGCTCCTGTAATGCGGTTGATCGTTGTGTTCATGGTTTTGATGACCTGTTCCAATTCACGTTTGTCATCTTTATTCAGCGGCTGCAGCGGTTTGCGCGGCGGCCCCACATCAATGCCGCGCATGGTTAGCCCGTGTTTGATGCATTGAATGAATTTACCACCCTGCTCTAGCACCCGCATTAGGGGAAGCATGGCCGACATGATGGCGCGCCCCTTTGTAAAATCCCCTTCGACCGCGCAGGCCTGATAAAGCGCGATATGCGCCTCGGGTGCAAAGTTTGACCCAGCACAGACCCAACTGCGCGCGCCCCATGCAAAAAATTCCAACGCCTGATCATCCATACCGCAGCTAAGTGCAATATGCGGATAATCACGTGCCAACATGTGCAGACGATTTGGATCCCCCGAGCTTTCCTTAATCGCGCAAAAATTGGGGGAACGGCCCAAACGGTCCAAACATTCCTCATCCATATTGACGCTCATCCGGCCGGGATAGTTATATAACATCGCGGGCAAATTCGCCTCGCGGTCAATGGCAAGAGCATGCAGCGCAATTTCGCGCCCCGTGGGATAGGCATAGGGTGGCGTTGCAATCAAAATCGCATCCGCATCGTGTAATTTTGCCTGGCGCGCATATTCCACGCTGTCTTCTGTTCGAATTGCGCCTGTCCCGATGATCATGGG
Source organism: uncultured Rhodobacterales bacterium (assembly GCA_963967125.1). Classification (GTDB taxonomy): domain Bacteria; phylum Pseudomonadota; class Alphaproteobacteria; order Rhodobacterales; family Rhodobacteraceae; genus HIMB11. Next base: position 3,147 of record CAXACF010000081.1, read on the forward strand.
AACGCGTCCCGCAATCATTTCTTTGGCCACGCCCATCATATACACGCGTTCCTTCATCGACATCGCGTAATATTCACCCGTGGTCCCCGCAACGATAATGCCATGCACGCCTGCGTTTACCAACAGATCCACAGTTTGCTGCATCGCATCGTGATTCAATGTGAAATCATCAAAAAACGGGGCAACAAGCGGTGTGTAAATTCCTTCGAACTTCATCAATTCCCTCATCCACTTTGACGTATGTGTGAGTCGTCATTTTGCGCAGGATTTCAAAAAATGTACGCGTGTGTCAATATTTAGTTCATAGATGTATATTTTTATTTGAACCTTGCCGTTGAACCAATTATGGATAGGACATGACAGAGCCAAAAACCAAAACCAAAGGATGGCGTGGATCGCGCGAGGCGTGGTTAAACGTGGCCAAAGACATCCTGATTGATCAGGGCGAAAGTTCGGTCACGGTACAGGCCATGGCAAAACGTTTAAAACTGTCGCGCACCTCGTTTTATTGGTTTTTTCAGGATCGTCAGGATGTGATGCAGGCCCTATTGGATTTATGGGCCGACACCAACACAAAGCCCATTCAAAATGCGTCAAACGCCTATGCCGAAACTATGGTCGAGGCCGTGTTGAACGTGACCTACACCCTGATCAGTGAGGTGGAGTATGATCCCCGCTTTGACGCGGCGATCCGTGGGTGGGCGATACAATCGGCCAACGTGAATGCCCGTTTGGTGGCCGAGGATGAAAAGCGTGTGGACGCCATTCGTCAAATGATGATCCGACATGGATTTGATCAGGTTGAAGCGGACGTTCGCGCCCACGCCATTTATCTGGTCCAGCTTGGTTACACCTCGATGCAAATTAAAGAAGACTGGGAAAACCGTATTGCGCGCGTGCCCTATTACATGCGCACCTTAGCAGGTCTAAGCCCGACTGAGGCCGAATTTGCACGGTTTCGGGCGAAATTCACGCATCTGGATTCCGCTAACGAATAAGGAAGCTACGGAAAAAATCTTTGACTAATCGATAATATCGACGATTAAGCACACGCTCGTGGGCGGTTAACAGGGCTGAGGCAACGAAGCCCCCGCCCTTCAGGACGGGCGTGGGCTGGATCAACCGCGATTAGTCTTCGCTACGCTTCGACCGCGCTTGATCTGGGTGAAAGATATCAAAATACTCCTATTCGTTGATCACTGCATTTTCCCCTAACCCACAGCAACCCGAAACGGTTTTGGCCCACGAAATGCCCAGCCCATGTAATGCACATCGGACAGCAATCGTGCATTTGGGAAACGATCAAAAAACAGGGGCAAGGCCACCTCTGCAATCATCACCTTGGATATCCATGCGCCTGCGCAAAAATGTGGCCCCGCGCCAAACGAAATCGCAGGCCCCACATCGCGCGAGATGTCATATTGATCACTGTTTTCAAAATGATCCTCGTCCCGATTGGCCGAGGAAAACATGAAAAACACACGATCCTCTGGCTGAAACGTGAACCCTGCGTATGTGTGCGGCTGTGCGATGCGGCGCGGTGACATGCCGATGGGTGACATCCAGCGGGCATATTCCTCAAACGCATTCATCCACGTGGCCTGACCCAATTTGATTTTGTCCAATTGATCGGGATTTGCCAGCAAGGTGCCAATGACACCCGCAATTGCATCACGGGGTTCATTTTGCCCCCCTGAAATCGCCAGCTTAACATTGGCGGAAATCGTAGCAGGATCAAAGCCCGCCTTGTGCTGGATTGATAAAAGTGACGGGAAATCATCGCGATCCGCCTGTCCCATGCGTTCTGCAATGTGGCGATCAATTGAGGCGGTGCAATCATGGCAATGCGCCTCGACCGCGGGATCGCCCGTGTAATTTGCACACCCGTCAATCATCCCTTGGGACACGCGGTCCATTTCGCGCCAGTCCATATTGATCAGGCCCGTCACCGATTTCAGCGCCTCTGCCGAAACGGGCATGGCAAAATCATTGACAACATCAATGTCGCGTTGCCCTGCGATGCGATCCAAAATGTCATGGGTTTGGCGCAGAAACTCGGCCTTCCAAACATCACGGACAGTTTTTGGGGAAACTGTGGGGAAAATCGCATGGCGTTCGCGTTGATGATCCGTACCATCTTTGCGCATCATATTTTGCCCCATCAGCTGCGTCATCAATCCATCAGGTTGATCCGAGGAAAAGACCGCAATGTTTTTTTCACAGATGAAAATATCGTCCCGCTTGCTCATCAAAATGGCGTTTAGTTCAGGGACATAGGCGATGGGCGCATCCCGCCGCAAGACCGCAAGAGTAGGATAAGGATCACGAATAAAAGCATCTAAATCAATGTGTTGCCGAATTGGTTTCATGCTACCTCCAAGCCCGCGGCACGATATTGATTGGGATCAAAAACCGACAGGTCTTTGTTCACAGGTCGATTTGAAATCATCTCGGCCAAGATGCGGCCCGTTTTGGGGCCCGCGGTTAATCCGATGTGCTGATGCCCAAATCCAACATGCGCATTTGAAAGATGCGCAGGCCGTCCGATCACAGGATAGGAATTGGCCGTTGTCGGGCGAAATCCATGCCACACCTTCATGTCGTCATAGCGAACATGGGGCAGATATTTTGCAATATGACGTGTTAAATAATCAACAGCCTTGGGATTATCAGGGGCATCCAATCCTGAAAATTCCAACAATCCTGCCATACGAATGCGGCCCTCCATCGGGGTAATCACAAATTTGCCTGCTGAAATCATCACGGGCAGTTTGGGCAGCACCGATGGATTGATCAGTTCCACGTGATAGCCCCCTTCGCTTTCCAATGGGATTGATAGCCCCAATTGTTTGGAAATGCCCTGCACCCAAGGACCTAGGGTGAATACATATTGATCCCCTGTGATGGGCCCCTGATCCGACTGTACGCAGTCTATTTCACCGTTATCAATCACAACATCACTGACACAGGCCTTTTGAAATGCGCCACCTTGTCCGACGAAATGATCAAACAAGGCCCGCGAATAGGCCATTGGATCACTGATACGGCCGTGGTTCTTGTGCCGTGCAACATGGGTAAAGTTGCCCTGATGGAATGGGTCCGTTTTGGCAAATTCTTCACCCGTTTCAATGTCAATCTGATACCCGAGCGCGCGGCGAAATTCGATGGCCGGCATATCCGCATCCAATGCCGCCTGACTTTCATATCCGTGGCAATAATCATCAGGGTGGATAAACTGCGAGGCCCCCGTGCCTTGGGCCAGTGCCACATGCTGATCATAGCTGTCGCTTAGCAGATAACTCATTTCCTGCGCAAATTTGGCGACATGTTTTTTTGTGCCATAGGACAGATATTTTATCAAAAACGGCAACAGCCGTGGCATATACAGCCACCTCAAAAACAAGGGTGATTTTTTCGACAGAAGCATTTTTGGTATTTTTGCAAGCAACCCTGGCACAGGCACAGGCAAAACAGCACCTGCCGCCAGAATGCCTGCGTTCCCATAGGACGTGCCCGCACCCGGTTCTCCGCGATCAACCAATGTCACATCATGGCCGAAGCGCTGTAGCCAAATTGCGGTTGATAATCCATTTATGCCAGCCCCGATAACGACGCACTTCATTTAGCAGCCTCCTGTTTCAGGCGAGGCTAAATTAAAGGAGTGTTAAGTCAAATGGGATTTCAAAAAAAGGGACCGACGCAAGCGCCGGCCCTTAGTGGCATGTAGGGAGTTATTACAAACGAATAACATGAAGATGTACGATGCTATTGCCGCACTGGATCACCGTTAATGACCCATTTTTTTCAAACCTAGCATTTTTTATCGGCAACCGCCTGTGCCGCTTTGTCAATCGCGGCTTGGGTGATCGCCAAAT
>CAXACF010000082.1:0-7001 GCA_963967125.1 uncultured Rhodobacterales bacterium
TTACGTATCCAGAGGCCTCTGAACATAAGAAAAGAATGGGGCCATCCATATCCTCTGGACATCCATTGCGCCCAATACATGTTTGCGCCGCATTTCGAGCCGCGCGGGCATCATCGTTGAATACGGCTGCGGTCAATTCAGTTGGGAAAAACCCCGGGCCGATTGCATTCGCCGTGATACCCTGCCCGGACCATGCCTCGGCCATTGCGCGTGTCATCTGTGTCACCGCACCCTTGGTTGCGCCATATGCGATACCCCCCGGAAAGGCACGAAACGATTGAAGGGACGCAAAATTCACAATCCGCCCCCACGCACGTTCCTGCATCGCAGGGACCAGTTTCTGAGCAAGGAAAAAAGGCGCTGACAAATTAATCGCCAGCGTCGCGTCCCACCCTTGGTCCGTGACATCATCCGCCGCCTCGCGGGTGTTCAAACCCGCCGCATTGATTAAAATATCTGGCGCACCAAAGGCACCAGAAATCCGCGCGACTGTCGCGTCCAATGTGTCAAGATCTGCAACATCAGCATCAACGCCAATGCATGCATCGCCAATTTCCGCACACAGACCATTTAATGCATCCCGACGACGTGCAACGCCAACAACCTTGGCACCCGCGCTTGCCAGCGTAAGTGCTGCGCGCCGTCCAAGACCAGAGGAAGCTCCAGTCACACAAGCAACGCGGCCAGTTAGGTCAAAAAGGGATGCAGGATGATCCATACTAGATATCTTCCGCTGCAGTCAGATCAAAGTTTTCGTTTGGAAAATACTTACGTAGACGAATATCCGCGGTTCGCGCATGTCCTTCCATGCCTTCCAAACGGGAAATACGCGCAGTTGCTTCTGCGACGGGCTTTGATCCTTCGCGTGTTGCACGCTGCCACGTCACGATTTTCATATATTTATGAACACTTAGCCCGCCCGTATAGCTTGCCGCGCCAGAAGTTGGCAAAACGTGGTTCGTACCAGAGGCTTTGTCACCAAAGGCCACTGTTGTTTCTTCACCAAGGAAAAGCGAACCGTAACAGCTCAGACGTTCTAACCACCAATCCAAATCTTGGGCCTGTACGGTCAAATGTTCAGGCGCATAGGCATCTGATGTTGCAGCCATTTCCTCGCGCGTGTCGCACACCATGACTTCTGCATAATCACGCCATGCGGCGCGCGCGTTGTCGCGGTTCACCTCTGGCAGATCTTCAATCAGGCCTGGAACCAAATCCATGACTTTTTCTGCCAATGCGCGATCATCCGTCACCAACCAAACGGGTGAGTTATAGCCATGTTCCGCCTGACCAACCAAATCAGCCGCGACGATGTCAGCATCTGCCGTACCATCCGCCAAAATCAAACTGTCGGTTGGGCCTGCGATCATGTCAATGCCAACACGGCCAAACAACATGCGTTTCGCCTCTGCTACGAATTGGTTACCTGGGCCGACCAAGATATTTGCCTTGGGCAATCCGAACAGGCCGAATGTCATTGCGGCCACGCCTTGGACACCGCCCATAGCCAAAATTTTATCCGCGCCACACACATGCGCCGCATAAACAATCGCAGGTGCAATACCAACACCCGGACGGGGCGGTGAGCAGGCCACAATATTGTTGCAACCTGCAACCTTGGCAGTTGTCACCGTCATAATCGCGCTGGCGATATGGCTATAACGACCGCCTGGGATATAACATCCCGCCGCGTTTACAGGGATCGCTTTTTGACCCGCGATAAGGCCTGGCACCACTTCGGTTTCAAAATCCGAAACCGTAGATTTTTGCGCCTCAGCAAATTTTTTGACGTTGGCATGTGCGAATTCAATATCGCGCTTCATCTTTTCTGGCACCAATTCTGATGCCGCGGCGATGGCCTCATGTGTTAGGATAATTTCGCCGTCATAATTGTCGAATTTCGCAGCATACTCCAACGCTTTCGCATCGCCACCTGCCTCAATTTCGTCAAGGATATTGCGTACGATTTCACGTGTTTCTGTTGCGTCACTGCGCGAATGCAGTGGTGCCTTTTTAAGATACTCTACGGTCATTACTATGTTCCTGCCGCCGCATCAGGATGCGGCATTTGCTTTGTTATGTTGAATAGATTTGTAGAAGGCCAAACCGATCAGAACGATACCGATCCCACCGGTCAAAATTTCAGGAACGTGAAAGAGCGATTGTAAGAACATGATAACAGACAGCGCAAAGATTGAATAAAACGCCCCATGTTCCAGATACAAAAACTCTGCCAATGTTCCCCGTTCAACCAACATGATTGTCATTGAACGCACGTACATCGCCCCGATCCCAAGACCGATTGCGATCAAAAGAATGTTTGTGGTCAACGCAAACGCCCCGATCACTCCATCAAATGAGAAGCTTGCATCAAGCACCTCAAGATATAAAAACGCACCTAACCCGCCACGCGCACCCATGGCGGCGGTGTTGCTGGCGATGTTGTCCAAATACGCACCTAACCCATCCACCAACATGAACACCAACAGCCCCATGATGGCCGACATCAAAAAGGCGGCATGTTTGTATTCAGGCAAGAATTGGCAAATCGCGATGATAATGATCAAGACGAACGCAATTTCAAAGCCGCGTATTGATCCAACGCGACGCAGGCGTGTTTCCAAGCCGACGATCCAGTCCACTGATTTGTCTTCATCAATGAAAAACTTCAGCGCGACCATCATCAGGAAAGTCCCACCAAAGGCGGATATCGGCCCGTGTGCTTCGCCGATGATGCGGGAATATTCGTCCGGATCAGACAACGCCAAGTGCATCGCAGCAAAGGGGTTGATCCATGCGAAAATCGCAACAATCGCCAATGGAAAGACAATGCGCATTCCGAAAACGGCGATCAATATGCCCCATGTCAGAAACCGACGCTGCCAAACAGGTGTCATTTCCTCAAGTTTGTTTGCATTCACAATTGCATTGTCAAACGACAAGGCAATTTCCAATGCCGCCAAGATCGCGCCCACGAAGAGGAAGCTGAGCATGCCCCCATATGTCCCCGTGGTCGCCCAACCAAGCCATCCAGATAGCCCAAGACCGACAACGGTGACGATCAGGGGCCATTTTTGATAGGATAAAGTGGATCTTGCCATCTTGCGCTCTTACCCTCCGAACACTTGGTTAGGGAGCCACAGAACAATCTGCGGAAACACAAGGATCAGGATCAAACCAACCAGCTGGATCAACATGAATTGCATCATGCCCAGATAGATGTCTTTCAAATCCCAGTTCGGCACCACGCCCTTAAGGAAGTAAGCAGACAGCGCTACAGGCGGAGACAACCAAGCCGTTTGCAAGTTCACAGCAACAAGGATGCCGAACCAAACCATCAGATCATAACGGTCCAAACCATGCAGGTCCAATTTTTCGACCGTAGGCAATAGGATTGGCACAACAATCAACACAATCGGAACCCATTCCAGTGGCCAGCCCAGAACAAAGATTAGTGCCATAACCAAGATCAGGATCAAGTACGGAGACATGTCCAAGCCAAGCAGAATTTCGGTCATCATCTTGGGTGTTCCAAGGGATGAGAATTCCGCACCAAAGAAGTTTGACGCTGCGACCAAGAACATGATCAGAACTGTGATCTCTAGTGACTTGATCAGGTTGTCAAAGAACCCAGGGAAGGTGAATTTGCGATACATCAGGGACAGCAGAATTGCGCCAAATGCACCCATTGCAGCCGCCTCGGCCGGTGTAGCCAATCCAAGAAGGATTGAACCCAAGGCAAAGGAAATCAAAATAGTGGGAGGCATGAGGCCTGCGAAGAATTCATCCCAAAGATCAGAGAATGAGAAGCGATCAGCCGCATCCGCGCGATATATCGGCATCGCAAGCGCGGCCAAGATGATCATTAATCCAAACATCGCAACAGACATCCATGGAATACCTGCACCCATGTTCGCCACGATCATGTAACCATGGAATAGGATCGCCAAGGGCATGGCAATGCGCAGGACCGCTAGGTTGCGATACGCACGAAGCGCGAAAACCAGCACTGCCGCCAGAACAATTAGGCCACCAAACGGTACGATCCCGCCGAATGCCCCGCCGATCCCCAAACCAAAGACACGGCAGATTGTAAGCACACCCATTGAAATCAGCGCGACCTCAGCACCGTAGAAATCAGATGTTTTGGGCTGTTCTTCGTCTGACAAAATTGGACCCAGCTCAGGATTCAGCCAGCAACGACCCAAGGTGTACAGCAGATAAAGGGACGCCAGCAACGCACCCGGAATGAATGCACCGCGGAACAAATCCAATGTCGAGACCTCAAGCACAGGGCCCAAGACGATCAACATGATGGAAGGTGGGATCAAAATACCCAGTGTACCACCGGCTGTAATCGTACCAGCAGCCAGTTGCACGTTATAACCAGACCGGCTCATCGTTGCGCCCGCCATGATACCCAATAGGGTTACAGAGGCCCCAACAATTCCTGTTGCAGCAGCAAAGATCGTCGAAACAATCAGTACCGCGATGTAGAGCGATCCGCGCACGCGGGCCATGATCATTTGAATGGATGCAAACAGACGCTCCATCAGGCCCGCGGCCTCCATCACAATCCCCATAAGGATGAACAACGGCACCGCCATCAACTGGTCATTCAGCATTGTTGAGTTTGTGTTCAACGTCATCAACAGTGTGGTCAATTTGAAGTTTGACCCCCAAATCCCAAAGATAAAGGCCAGGAATATCAAGGTGAACGAAATCGGGAACCCGATGAAGATCACAAAGATCATCGCGCCCAGCATAATCAAGCCAATCGTGGGTTTTGAGAGACTAGGACGCGCCTTCATTAGATCCGTAAACCACTCGCCACCTGGTGTCATATCGGGCGCAAATACAGCCATGACCAACCACACTAAGGCGATCAAGTAGACTGGCAGCGCCGCGACGAAATAACGCTCACGCTCTTTTCCCATTTTATGGAACGCGCGGAACAATTCGGGGATACCCTGAAGCGTCAATAACAGACCACCTATCGGCATCGCTAAACGCGCAGGCCACAATACGGGTTCCCATGGACTATCAAATGCTGTTTCGCCTGTGCGATAGGCCAATTCCCAATATTGAGCGGCGATAATTGTAAAGAAAATCATCGATGGAATGAAAAACGCCATATAGAGTACAGCATCGACTGTTGCTTGAGTTTTATCGCTCCAATTGCGGTACAGAAAATCGGCGCGGATGTGCACACCGCGCATCAAACCATAACCCGCGGCACCCATGAACAGAACACCCGCAATCATACGACTGATGTCATAGGCGAACTGCGTTGGGCCTAAACCCAATGCGCGCGCTGTGTCGTCCCAACCATAGTCCGCCATGATGCCAAAAGCATTACGTGAAAACACCTCAATAACCACAACACCGATAAGAGGAACCATCAGCAGGCACAAAATTTTACCTGCCCAATCGTTTAAAATGTCAATCGCACCGGTAATGGGGCGTTGCCATGGCGTCATATCCTCGGGGGTTTCCCCAGGTTTTTCTTGGCGCCGTTCAGCAATCAGTTCGTCCGCAATCTCAAGATCGTCGGGTATCACCTCTTCTGCCATGGTTTCATCTCCCTCTCTGTAGCCCGCGATTATGCAAGGATTTTTTATTTTGAAAAAAGCGGTTCAGCGCTTTTGCCAAAATAAAAGGAAATGCGGAGCCCGAAGGCTCCGCGAATGTAATCAACCGATTACTTTAGAGTGTCCGCATGCGCTTTACCCAATCCTGCGTTAGATGCTTGCGCACCCGCCCAGAATGGTACCGCAATGTCAGCAAAGTCTTTTTGTGACTGCCAAACTTCTGCGAAGAACGCGTTATCAGCTGCTGCTTCTTCCAACAATTTTTTCGCAGCCGCCATATACTCAGTGAAGTATTCAGCAGGAGTATCATGCAATTGCACACCGTGGTTTTCTGTCAAATCTTTCAGAGCCTTACCGTTCTCGTAGATGCGGTATGATAGAGACTTTGACAATGATGCATTTGCCGCAACTTCAAGCGCTTTTTGCTCTGAAGCAGACAAGCTATTGTAAACGTCACGGTTCAAGTACATGTCAGCATTCACAGTGACTTGGTGCAAACCTTGTAGATAGTAATGCTTAAGCACTTTCTGGAAACCGAAGACTGAATCAGGTTTCGGGCAGCACCACTCGGCCGCGTCGATCGCGCCTTTTTCAAGTGCAGGTAGGATGTCTCCACCACCCATGGCAACGGCTGCAACACCAATTTCGTTATAGGCTGCACCGACCATACCGGGAGGTGCCCGGAAGCGTAGTTTGCGGAAGTCATCCATAGATGCGATTGGCTCTGGGAACCAGCCCAAGGCTTCTGGACCAACAGGCTGTAGCATAAAACCTTTTACGTTTACGCCCATTTCGTCCCATAGACGGTCATAAAGCTCTTTACCGCCGCCAAACTGGAACCACGATAGGAATGCCTGGTTATCTAAGCCAACGCCAGCGCCTGCGATTGGTGCCCCAAATAGGTTCGCCGCTGGGTGCTTACCACCCCAGTAGTGTGTCCATGCGAAGCCAGCTTCTACAAGACCGGCGTCAACCGCATCAATGATGTCACGTGGACCAACAACGGCCCCTGCAGGCAATATTTCAATTTTCACAGACCCATTTGTTAGATCGAATACGTCTTGAGCAAAGCTCTCGACCATTCTGACCTCATCAGATGAATTTCCGAGTACGGATTGTACACGAATGACAGTTTCAGCAAATGTCGCTGACGCCATCATGGTAAGAGCCGTCGCTCCTGCCGTTAGAGTTTTAAGATTAAACATCAAATTACCTCCCTTGATGTTGTATCCCTCATGCGAATTATCGTTAATGCCAAGATTGAGGGGAATGTCTTGGCAGTATTTAAAAGTGGGCTATTCCCAAGCTCGATTTGGGGCACCACTTCATGAAATGAGAATGCAGCGTTCATTGCACATCCTCCAACACCAACTGACTGGCCTTTTCGCCAATCATGATTGCGGGTGCATT
>CAXACF010000083.1:0-6997 GCA_963967125.1 uncultured Rhodobacterales bacterium
TTGTAGCCAAGGTTTTGGCAGGGGGTGCAGAAGGAGAATTGCAAAAACTTCTGAAACAGCGGTTTAAAAAGGTGATGAACATCAAACCCCCCAGCAGTCGGGCCGATAGTTCAGAAAAATTTGTGGTGGCTACGGGTTATCGTGGATCAACCAATGATGATCCCCTTGGCGCATGACCAAAGCGTTTTTTAAATGCGCGGGTTAGGGCGGCTGGGCTTTCATACCCTGTTCTAACGGCAATTTCGGTGATTTGTAGGCTGCTGCTTTCCACCAAATGACGCGCGGCACTTAGGCGGATGTGGCGATACACTTGTCCCGGTGTTGCCCCCAATGCGGCCTGAAAGCGCCGTGACAATGTTTTGGGTGGGCAGGCCACCTGTCGCGAAATTTCATCCAACATCATGGGCGTTTCGATATTGCGGTGCATCAAATCGATTGCACGTTGCACAGGGCCGCTTGGCCCGCTGCCAATATGGCGTGGACGCAGGTCATCGCGCCGCATGAACAGGGCGTCAACATCCAGCGCAATCCCATGTCCGACATGATCACAGATCAATTCGCGGGTCAGATCATAGGCCGATGTTGCGCCTGCACATGTTACACGGTTATCATCACGTACCACACGTTCACGCAATGGTTCAACATTCAGAAAACGTTCAGAAAAACTGTCCAAAATGTCCCAGTGGACCGTGGCACGTTTGTGTTCCAATAATCCCGCTGACGCCATCAACCACGCGCCAGTATCCAGGCCGATCATAACATTGCATGTTTTGGCAGCTGTCGCCAATGCCCGACGGGTAATCGGGGTATCATGCGTGTCATAGTCGTAACTGGCGATCACAAACAAATAGTCAAAGTGTGGCGCATCCGCGATGGCGTAATCGGTCAGGACACTCAGCTGTGAAGAAGATGTCACAACCCCTTGGTTTAGACCGACAAAAGCCCAATCGTACACTTGTCGGTCGCCCAGTGTATTCGCCGCACGCATAGGCTCCACACAATTCGCCAAACACATGTTTGAAAAGCGTTCAAACAAGAGAAAGCCAACCGAAACGGGTGCATGGGATTGAATTGACCATTTTTGCATTAATTATGACCATTACTGCAAATCGTGACGCAAATACAAGCGCGATCATACCGTATCACACGTGCAAGACGAGGATTCTTATGCCCCTAACAATGAATAAAGAGGTGTTCATCACCTGTGCGGTTACTGGTTCTGGTGGAACCCAAGACAGAAGCCCCCATGTGCCCCGCAGCCCGAAACAAATCGCCGACAGCGCGATTGCCGCGGCCAAGGCGGGTGCGGCCGTTGTTCATTGCCATGTGCGTGACCCCGAAACAGGCGCGCCCAGCCGCAAATTGGAATATTACCGCGAGGTGACAGATCGCATTCGCGATGCGGATGTGGATGTTGTGCTGAATCTGACGGCGGGTATGGGCGGGGATATGGTTTTTGGCGGACCGAACAATCCATTGCCCCTAAACGAGGCAGGCACCGACATGATCGGCGCAGAAGAGCGCGTGGCGCATGTTGCGGAATGTTTGCCAGAAATCTGTACGCTGGATTGTGGCACCATGAACTTTGCCGAGGCGGACTATGTCATGACCAATACGCCGGGCATGCTGCAGGCAATGGGAAAAATGATGGCCGAACTGGGCGTAAAGCCCGAGATTGAGGCCTTTGATACAGGGCATCTATGGTATGCAAAGCAACTGGTGGCTGACGGTATTTTGGAACCCGATGCCTTGGTGCAACTGTGCATGGGCGTGCCATGGGGCGCACCCGATGATTTGAACACATTTATGGCAATGGTGAACAATGTGCCGCCCGAATGGACGTTCAGTGCATTCGCCTTGGGACGCAATCAAATGGCATATGTTGCGGCTGCCGTGCTGGCGGGGGGCAATGTGCGTGTCGGATTAGAAGATAACCTATGGCTGGATAAGGGCGTGTTGGCGACCAATGAACAATTGGTGACTCGCGCCAAAGGCATCATCGAGGGCATGGGCGCGCGCGTGATCGGCCCTGCCGAAGTGCGCGAAAAACTGCGCCTAACGAAACGCGCACCGCGCGGCTGATGCAATGATGCGGTGTCTGATATGTTTCGTGATGCTATTGATGCTTGGAGCCTGCCAAGATGAGCGGGCCCAAAACCCTGAACCTGCGCTGCCGCCCGAATTGGTTGCGCAGGAACAGGCAAACCAAGACTGCGTGAAGGTGGGCGGAACGCCCGTAATCAACGGGTTTGGCGTTTCGATCTGTCAGGTGAAAACACAGGACGGCGGTAAATCCTGTTCCTCTTCAGACGACTGTGAAGGCTTCTGTTTGGCCGAGGGACAAATGTGCACAACCCATAGCCCCCATTTTGGGTGCTTTGAAACTTATGAAAATGGGCAACGCCCAACACTATGCGTGGATTAAAATGACAAAAACAGTTGCAATTATTGGTGGCGGTGTAATCGGGGGCGGTTGGCTTGCTCGGTTTCTGCTAAATGGCTGGAATATCAATCTGTTCGACCCTGATCCTGAGGCCGAACGCAAGGTGAATGAGGTGTTGGTAAATGCGCGTCACGCACTGCCAATGCTGTATGATGTGGCACTACCAGCCGAAGGAACATTGAACATTTGCGAAACGATGCAAGAGGCTGTTGAAAACGCCGACTGGATCCAAGAAAGCGTTCCTGAACGTCTGGATATCAAACATAAGGTCATGGCCGACATTCAGGCGCATTGCCGCGCCGATGCCATCATTGGTTCCTCAACGTCTGGGTTTAAGCCATCGGAATTGCAGGAAAAATCTGAAAATAAGGGCCAGATTTTTGTCACGCACCCTTTTAACCCTGTTTACTTGCTTCCACTGATCGAATTGGTGCCATCCCCCGAAAACGCGCCTGCGGATATCGAACGGGCCAAGGACTTGCTCTCCTCGGTCGGCTTGTACCCCTTGCATGTGCGTAAAGAGATTGATGCACACATCGCCGATCGTTTCCTTGAGGCGGTTTGGCGCGAAGGGTTGTGGTTGATCAAAGATGGTATTGCAACGACCGAAGAAATTGACAATGCGATCCGCTATGGCTTTGGCCTGCGTTGGGCGCAGATGGGGTTGTTTGAAACCTACCGCATCGCGGGGGGCGAGGCAGGGATGGCCCATTTCATCGCACAATTTGGCCCTTGTTTAGAATGGCCATGGACCAAACTGATGGATGTGCCCGAACTAACAGATGATTTGGTACAGTTGATCGCCGATCAAGCAGATGAACAATCAGGTGCGCATAGCATTCGTGAATTGGAACGCATCCGCGACAATAACCTGATTTCCATGATGCGTGCCTTGAAACAACAAGGGCAGGCCGCAGGTGCCTTGATCCAGGCGCATGAAGCAAACATGCAATCCGTCCCCGCACAGGCCCCAACAATGGAAACCGTGCGCCGTGTCGTGCCCGTGGATTGGACCGATTATAACGGTCACATGAATGAGGGCCGCTATGGTCAGGTGTTCAGCGATGCCGCCGATGGGTTCATGTTGGCCATAGGTGCAGATCAGGATTACGTGGCGGGTGGGCACAGCTTCTTTACCGTGGAAACAACCATAAAATACCTCCTGGAAATCCATGCGGGTGAGGACATAATCGTTGATACACGCGTAGTGCTGGCCGATGGGAAAAAGGTGAAATTGGCCCACGACATGCGCCGCGCACCCGATGGCACCGCCCTTGCCAGCTGTGAACAATTCCTGCTGCATGTGTCGCTGGACACACGCAAATCTTGTCCCCCCGTTGGGGCCGTGGCAGAGGCGCTTTCAACCCTATCTACAGGAGCATAATCAAATGCACTTTGGACTGACTGATGAACAACAGATGATCGTGGATACGGTGCGCAGTTTCGTTGAAAACGAAATCTATCCGCATGAAGATTTGGTGGAACGCACGGGCGAAGTGCCCGAGGAAATCGCCCAAGACATCAAACAAAAAACCATTGATCTTGGGTTTTACGCCTGTAATTTTCCTGAATCCGTGGGCTGCGCGGGGCTTAGCCATTTGGAATTCGCACTGGTTGAACGTGAATTGGGCCGTGGGTCTATGGCGCTTAATCACTTTTTCGGACGCCCCCAAAATATTTTGATGGCCTGTGAAGGCGAACAGGTGGATCGGTATCTGATGCCTGCTGTGCGTGGGGAGCGTATGGATGCGCTTGCCATGACAGAACCGGGGGCTGGATCGGATGTGCGGGGCATGAAATGTTTTGCGCGTCGTGATGGCGGCGATTGGGTTGTGAATGGAACGAAACATTTTATCAGTGGCGCGGAACATGCTGATTTTATTATCTGTTTCATCGCAACAGGTGAGGATCAAACACCCAAAGGTCCGAAAAAACGCATCACCGCATTTTTGGTGGATCGCGGCACGCCGGGGTTTACCATCCGTGACGGTTATAAATCCGTATCGCACCGTGGATACAAAAACATGGTGCTGGAATTTGATGATTGCCGCCTGCCAGATGCCCAAGTTTTGGGCGAGGTCGATGGCGGTTTTGAGGTGATGAACACATGGCTATACGCCACACGCATCACCGTTGCGGCCATGTCGGTTGGGCGCGCGCGTCGGTGTTTCGATTATGCGCTGAATTATGCGGCTGAACGCGAACAATTTGGCCAACCCATTGGCAAATTTCAGGGGGTCAGTTTCCAGATTGCGGATATGATCACTGAAATTGATGCGGCCGACCATCTGACATTGGCCTCTGCTTGGCGGTTGGATGAAAACCTACCTGCCAATCGTGAAATCGCTTCGGCCAAACTTTATGCGACAGAGATGTTGGCTCGTATCACGGATCAAACCTTGCAGATTTTTGGCGGCATGGGCTTGATGGATGATTTCCCAATCGAACGGTTCTGGCGCGATGCGCGGGTCGAACGGATTTGGGATGGTACATCAGAAATCCAACGCCACATCATCAGCCGCGATTTGCTGCGTCCATTGGGGGCCTAACCATATGGCTGGGCTTAACAGTCTATTTCGCCCGAAATCCGTCGCCGTAATTGGGGGCGGGTATTGGGCACGTTCCATCATTGAACAATGCCGCAAAATTGGGTTTCAGGGCACGATTTATCCCATTCATCCAAAGGCCACGGATGTGGATGGCATTCCCGTTTATCGCACATTGAATGATTTGCCCGAAACCCCTGATGCGGCGTTCATCTGTGTCAATCGGAATGCAACGATTGATGTGGTGCGTGAATTGTCACAGATGGGAGCAGGCGGTGCCGTGTGCTTTGCCTCTGGCTTTTTGGAAAGTCAGGCAGAAACCCAAGATGGCGCATCCCTACAGGCGGAATTGGTATCAGCCGCGGGGGATATGCCGATTGTGGGGCCTAATTGCTATGGTTTTGTCAATTACTTGGACCAGGCCTGTTTATGGCCCGATCAACACGGCGGCGTTCCCGTGGACAGCGGCGTGGCGATCATCACGCAAAGTTCGAATATCGCGATTAACCTAAGCATGCATACACGTGCCTTACCGATTGCCTATTTGATGACCGCGGGTAATCAGGCCAAGGTTAGCATGGCAGATTTGGCGCGCTATGTATTGGCCGATCCACGCGTCACCGCACTTGGCCTGCATATCGAAGGATTGGGCGATCCAAACGAGTTCCTGCAATTGGCCCAAGAGGCCCACGCCATGGGCAAGGGCATTGTTGCGATCAAGGTGGGTGCATCGGACCAGGCGCAGGCCGCCACGATTTCACACACAGCCTCTCTTGCAGGCAGTGCCGCAGGGGCCAGCGCCATTTTTGAACGTCTTGGCGTTGCGCAGGTTCAGGATTTAACCACCTTTATGGATACGCTGATGTTGTTGCATCATGTGGGGCCATTGCATGGTGATACAGTCGCAACCATTTCCTGTTCGGGGGGTGAAGCCAGCCTAATGGCTGATCTGGGGCAGGCGGTTGGGGTGGAATTCCCCGATCTTGTCCCAAATCAGCGGGACGCACTGCGCGCCGCCTTGGGGGATAAAGTCGCCCTTGCGAACCCATTGGATTATCACACCTACATTTGGGGTGATGGTGCCGCGATGGGGCGATGTTATGCTGCCATGATGCTTGGGGAACAGGATGCAACGATTTTGGTTGTTGATTTCCCGCGTGCAGATCGTTGTTCCCAATCCGCGTGGGATTGCGTGATCGAGGCTGTTGAATACGCCCGTACGCAAAGTGATCGTGCCCTGATCTTGGCGGCAAGCCTTGCGGAAAACATGCCTGAGCATGTCGCCAAACGCTTAGGTGCCTTGGGCATTCCCTGTTTAAATGGTTTGCGCGAAAGCCTAGAGGCGGTGAAGGCTGCAGCAGCGGTTGGGCAGGGCATCAAAAACGATCAGCCCCTGTGGATATCCAGCCCGAGTGAGACAAGCGTGACCCTAAGCGAGGCAGAGGCGAAAGCGGCCCTGTCGCACTCTGGACTAACGGTGCCTGAGGCGCGTGTTGTCAGTTTAGACCAGATCGACACTCAGGGCGATTTTCCATTTCCTGCCGTGCTTAAGGCGCAAGGGTTGGCGCATAAATCGGATGCAGGCGGCGTGGCGCTTAACTTAACATCGCTTGATGCGGTGAAAACTGCTGCGCAAAATATGGGCCGTGACAGTTTCCTGATGGAACAAATGATCACGGGGGCGGTGTGTGAAATCCTTATCGGTGTCGTGGCCGATCCTGCGCATGGTTTTGTTCTGACGCTTGCGGCAGGCGGTGTGATGACCGAAATCTTGAAGGACAGCACAACCCTGGTTCTGCCCGTGACGCCGCAGGATGTTGAACAGGCATTCCAAAGGTTGAAAATCGCGCCCATCCTAAATGGATATCGCAGCCAACCTGCGGTCGATATGGCCGCATTGGTGGATGCGGTAATGTCCGTTCAAACCTATGTGCAGAAAAACATGAATGACGTTTTAGAAGTTGAAATAAACCCCATAATCGCAACACCAACCACCGCAATCGCGGTA
>CAXACF010000084.1:0-6921 GCA_963967125.1 uncultured Rhodobacterales bacterium
CCCTAAACGTTGCGATGAACCGCATTGGTGCGAAATCAGACAGTGGTGAGGGCGGTGAAGATCCCGCACACTTCCACCCTGAACCAAATGGGGACAACCCATCTGCCAAAATTAAGCAGGTTGCCTCTGGTCGTTTTGGTGTTACTGCTGAATACCTAAACCAGTGTGAAGAGCTTGAGATCAAGGTTGCACAGGGTGCAAAACCGGGTGAAGGCGGTCAGTTACCAGGTATGAAAGTGACTGATCTGATTGCGCGTTTGCGTCATTCGACCAAAGGCGTGACATTGATTTCACCACCGCCACACCATGATATCTATTCAATCGAGGATTTGGCGCAGCTGATCTATGATCTAAAACAGATCAATCCGCGCTGTAAGGTGACCGTGAAATTGGTTGCGGCCTCTGGCGTTGGGACCATCGCCGCAGGTGTGGCCAAGGCCGAAGCGGACGTCATTCTGATTTCCGGTCACAACGGTGGCACAGGCGCATCGCCTGCAACCTCGATCAAATTCGCGGGTCTGCCATGGGAAATGGGTTTGACAGAAGCGCACCAAGTGCTTGCCATGAACAACCTACGTGATCGCGTCACGCTGCGTACCGATGGTGGTTTGCGTACGGGCCGTGATATTGTCATGGCCGCGATGATGGGGGCCGAGGAATATGGCATCGGTACCGCCGCATTGATTGCGATGGGCTGCATCATGGTGCGTCAGTGTCAGTCGAACACATGCCCCGTAGGTGTGTGTACGCAGGACGAAGCCTTGCGTGAAAAATTCACGGGCAATGCGGATAAAGTTGTCAATCTGATTACCTTCTACGCGCAAGAGGTTCGTGAAATTCTGGCTTCAATCGGGGCACGTTCTTTGGATGACGTAATCGGTCGCGCGGATCTGTTGGGGCAGGTCAGCCGTGGTTCTGATCACTTGGATGATCTGGACTTGAACCCGCTGTTGATCAAGGTGGATGGCTCTGACAGCATCAACTATGATCGTGATCGCCCACGCAACGCGGTTCCTGATACATTGGATGCCGAAATCGTTCGGGATGCGGCGCGTTTCCTGAACGATGGTGAAAAGATGCAGCTGTCCTATGCGGTGCAAAACACGCATCGTACGGTCGGTACGCGCACCTCAAGTCATATTGTCCGTAACTTTGGCATGCGCAACAGCCTGCAGCCAGATCACCTAACCGTGAAATTGACAGGGTCTGCTGGTCAGGCGCTTGGTGCCTTTGCGGCCCCCGGTCTAAAGATTGAAGTGTCGGGTGACGCAAACGACTATGTTGGTAAGGGTCTGTCAGGCGGTATCATCTCGGTCCGTCCTCCGATGGTCAGCCCGTTGGTTGCAGCGGAAAACACCATCATCGGGAACACGGTTCTATATGGTGCGACAGATGGATATTTGTTTGCCGCAGGACGCGCAGGTGAACGTTTTGCCGTTCGTAACTCTGGCGCCAAAGTTGTCGTTGAAGGCTGTGGTTCAAACGGGTGTGAATATATGACAGGCGGCATCGCGGTCATTCTGGGCACAATCGGTGCGAACTTTGGTGCGGGTATGACAGGCGGTATGGCCTATCTCTATGACCCAGAGGGACAAGTGAATGACATGTTGAACATGGAATCGCTGGTCACTGGCCCAGTTGCTGTACAGCATTGGGAAGATCAATTGCTGGGCCTAATCCAACGCCACGTTGACGAAACCAATTCAGCAAAAGGCGCGGAAATCCTACGTAATTGGGATCTGGAAAAGGCGAATTTTGTGCAGGTCTGTCCGAAAGAGATGCTGGATAAAATCCCCCACCCGTTGACCCTAGAGCAGGGTGCGGTTCCTGCAGAATAAAACGAAAAACGGCCGCATCATGCGGCCGTTTCTTTTTGGACTAATGACTTTGTATTAATCGGGTCATGATGTGGTCCTTTCAATGCTTTATGCCATTCGCCATGACATCGCGTATCTGGTTTCATCCTATCAGGATGGCCGTGGAACAGGGTTAACAAAACCAACGCTCGGTTTCACATTCTTGGGCGAAAAATTATCATAATTGGTAATTTTGATGCTGCTACACTATTCGCTTATAGGTGAATTTTTCATCACCTCTACCCTTGGTTCGTGTCACTCAACGCGGTAGACTACTCAAAAACGGAAAATTGAGGCATGGCAAAAAAGGCGACCAAACGCACACCAAAGAAAAAGTCAAAAACAGGCTCTAATAAGGCGAATTGGCGTAAAATCTTGCGTTGGATCGGAATTGTCGGTCTGGCCTGTTTTATCGCTGTCTTTATCGTTTTCCGCTTTGTCCCCATTCCAACAACACCCTACATCCTGTCGGAAAAATCCCGACTTGGATCTGTGCATTCTGAATGGATGCCGATTGAGGAAATTTCAGACACGCTTAAGTTGACCGTTGTTGCGGCCGAGGATGTGAATTTCTGCCAACATTGGGGGTTTGACATGTCCGCCATTCGCGCCGCGATCGAGGATGGTGGTGAACGCGGGGCATCGACCCTAACGCAACAGGTTGTTAAAAATACCTTCCTTTGGCATGGGCGCAGTTGGGTGCGCAAAACGCTTGAGGCCTTTTTAACGCCTATGGTAGAATTGTTCTGGTCAAAACAGCGGATATTAGAAGTCTATCTGAATGTCGCAGAATTTGACGAAGGCGTTTTTGGCGCCGAGGCCGCGTCCCTACATTATTTCGGCATATCCTCAGATAGCCTTACCTTGGCCGAGGCTGCGCGCCTTGCTGCGATTTTGCCTGATCCCAAGGGACGCTCTGCATCTGCGCCAACGCAATTCGTTTTGGATCGTGCAGACAATATTCAAGATGGTGCGGTTCTGATCCAAAAGGATGAAAGATCACACTGTTTCATGGATTGATCCCTGCGTCGGAATTATGCCATTCATACACTGATTTTGAATTGAAAGTTGCCCCACGATGTTGCGCCTTTATCATGTTCCATTGTCCCCCTTCTGCCGCAAGGTTCGGTTGGTTTTGGCCGAAAAAAAGATGGATGTTGAACTGATTGAGGAACGTTATTGGGAACAATCAACGGAATTTTTGCGCCGTAACCCTGCGGGCAAGGTTCCCATCCTACGACACGAAGGGGCGCTGCTGACCGAAAGCACGCCGATCTGCGAGTTTATTGAAGAGTTAAATCCAGAACCTTCATTGATCCCCAAGGACGCCAAGGCGCGGTATGAAATGCGCCGATTGGTTTCTTGGTTTGATGATAAATTTCATCACGAGGTGACGTCAAACCTGCTGTATGAACGGGTGAACAAAAAGGTATCGGGACAGGGGTTTCCCGATAGCAAAAATATCAAAGAGGGCGCGCGCAAAATCAAATACCATTTGGATTATATGGCGTGGTTGTTGGAACATCGTCGTTGGTTGGCGGGTGATACAATGACATTGGCCGATTTTGCGGCCGCTGCGCATTTGTCCAGTTTGGATTATATTTCAGATGTGGATTGGAACCGATCATCTGTTGTAAAAGATTGGTATGCAAAAATTAAATCGCGCCCTGCGTTTCGCAATATTTTGTCCGATCAGGTGTCTGGGTTTCCACCGCCGCGCCATTACAATGATTTGGATTTCTGATGCATGCATGGGGCTAGGGGGTCACCGTGTCCCTTAAACAGGCGATCATTGATCAGGCGCAGGCCGAGGGATTTTCACTCTGCCGTTTTACCCATCCAGACAGCATTCCGCATGTCCCAGAAAAGCTAACAGATTTTATCGGCGCAGGGTATCATGGGGAAATGTCATGGATGGCGGATCGCCAAACATGGCGGGCAAATCCGCGTGCGCTTTGGCCCGATGCGCAATCAATTATTATTCTGGGCGAAAGTTACGCACCCGAACATGATCCTACGGACATCCTGAAACATCCCGAAAAAGGGGCCATCTCCGTTTATGCACAAAACAAGGATTACCATGACCTTGTCAAAAAACGCCTGAAACGATTGGCGCGCTGGTTAATTGCGCATTCGGGTGGCGAGGTGAAAGTGTTTGTTGATACGGCCCCTGTTTCGGAAAAACCATTGGGACAGGCCGCAGGTTTGGGGTGGCAGGGCAAACATACGAATTTGGTCAGCCGCGATTTGGGCAACTGGTTCTTTATCGGGTCTGTTTTTACCACCTTATCTATTGAACCTGACAGGGCAGAGGTGGATCATTGTGGCACCTGCCGATCCTGCATCACAGCCTGCCCAACAGATGCCTTTCCCGCGCCCTATCAATTGGATGCGCGTCGTTGCATTTCCTATTTAACCATCGAACATTCGGGCCCCGTTGACGTGGATTTGCGGGGGTTAATGGGCAACCGCATTTATGGGTGCGATGATTGTTTGGTCGCCTGTCCCTGGAATAAATTCGCCAAAGAGGCCAGCGAGATACGCTATCACGCGCGCTCGGATTTGTTGGCTCCAAATCTTGGTGAATTGGCGATGTTGGACGATGCGGCATTTCGTGCGAAATTTTCGGGCAGCCCGATCAAACGTATTGGCCGCAATCGGTTTGTGCGCAATGTCCTTTATGCGATTGGCAATTCACAGCGGCCCGATTTGTTGCCCGTTGCCAATGGTTTGATCGACGATCCTGATCCCACCGTTTCTGATGCCGCCAGATGGGCGGTTCAGCGATTGTCGCAAATGGCGCGCTAAACATGCCGCAAATAGACAGACGTTTTTGGTTCGCCGCGCTATCTCAGCGGAAATGAAGGAGCAGGCATGACATACCTATTGGGCATAGATACGGGCGGCACATATACCGACGCGGTGATCCTGCGCGATGAAGAGGAAGTGATCGCCTCGGCAAAGTCGTTGACGACCCGCCATGATCTGGCCGAAGGAATTGGCAAGGCTGCGGCCGCAACCCTTCAGTCTGCTGGCATTGATGCAGGTGACATTGCGATGGCCTCGCTATCCACCACTTTGGCGACAAATGCCTTGGTCGAGGGGCAGGGTGGTCGTGTTGGTCTGATCTTTATCGGGTTTCGCGAGGGCGATTTGGACAAACACGGCCTGACACAAGCATTGGCAGGCGATCCCGTTTTGTCCATCGCAGGGGGCCACAACCATGCAGGGGGTGAGGCGGTCCCGCTTGATCTAGCTGCGATTGAGGAATGGGTCGAACAGCAAAGTGGAATTTCGGCTTTTGCAGTCGCATCGCAATTTGCAACACGCAACCCCGCCCATGAATTAGCGGTTTTGAAGTTACTGCGCGAAAAAACGGGTAAACCCGTCAGCCTATCACATCAACTATCGGCCAAATTGAATGGTCCGCGGCGTGCGCTGACCGCTTTGTTGAATGCACGTTTGATCGGGCTGATTGACCGTCTGTTGCAGCGCGCGCAATCTGTACTCTCTGATCTGGGTGTGAACGCGCCACTGATGGTGGTGCGTGGCGATGGTGCGTTGATTTCACTGGATCAGGCGCGCGAAAAGCCGATTGAAACGATCCTTAGTGGACCTGCGGCGTCAATCGTTGGGGCGCGGTGGTTGACGAATTCTGACAATGCACTGGTTTCGGATATCGGCGGAACCACCACCGACATCGCCGTTTTACGCGATGGATTGCCTGCCATTGATCCCGAAGGCGCCAAGGTGGGTCCATACCGCACCATGGTCGAGGCCGTTGCCATGCGTACTTTTGGCTTGGGTGGCGATAGTGAGGTTCACTTTATCTCTCAGGGTTTGCAGGGCGGCGTCACATTGGGCCCACGCCGTGTGCTGCCCGTATCCCTTGCTGCAACGATTGATTCCGACATCGTTCATGCTGCCTTGGACGCCCAGTTGCGCGGCACGCTGCCTGGGGATTATGATGCCCGTTTTGTACGCCGCATTGATGTTTTTGAAGCGGGGGGATTAAGTGCAAGAGATGAAGGGGTCTATGACCGCATAACCGCGCAATTTCAGCCGATCGGTGATGTATTAAAAACTCGGATTGAGGCACAGGCGCTCATGCGGTTGGTGTCGCGCGGATTGGTTCAGATTTCTGCACTAACCCCATCTGATGCGTCGCATGCATTGGGGCGCGTTGATGTTTGGGATGCTGATGCCGCGATTAAAGCACTGTCGCTGTTCATGCGGCGTCGAACGGGGTCGGGTGAATTATTGTCGGATGATCCAAATCACATGGCGCAGATGGTGGTTGATCAGTTGACGCATCAAACCTGTTTGGCCGTATTAGAAACCGCCTTTGCCGAAGATGCGTTTGATTTTGAACTAGCTCCTGATGAATTGGCCAAACACATCATGACCACGCGCGGGTTAGCGGGGCATCGCGGATTGTTACGAATTGATTTGGGGATTGATGTGCCCGTTGTGGGGCTTGGCGCCTCTGCGCCCAGTTATTATCCAGCGGTCGGCGAAAAATTGGGATGCCCAATGGTGTTATCGGAACATGCAGGTGTCGCCAATGCAATTGGTGCCGTGGTCGGCCGTGTTACATTTCGCAAATCTGCCACGATAACCAGTCCGTCTGAGGGTCTTTATCGGGTGCATTATGGGGATCACCCCCATGATTTTGCCGAAAGCGATGCCGCCTTATCCTTTATCAAGGATGCGCTCTATGCAGCAGCGCTATCAGATGCGCAGGATGCAGGTGCCGAACAAATAGAAGTGGCGTTGGATCAAGACATCAAAATGGCCGAAATCGAAAGCCGTCAAGTTTTTGTCGAGGCACTCGTGACGGCTACTGCAAAGGGTCGTCCGCGGGTTGCGCATTAGCCTGACTTGGCGCAGTTCTTGCATGTGTTGGCCACAGGAGGCTGATATGGAAGATACAGCACGTTTGTTTATTATTTGAGATTGGCTTTTGCTTTTTGATCGCATTTGTGGTCTGGATTTTCGTCGCCTTCTGTTTTCCGCAACTGCATTCGTGCGGATGGTGTTTCTGATGATGTGATTGAGAGGTTCA
>CAXACF010000085.1:0-6817 GCA_963967125.1 uncultured Rhodobacterales bacterium
GCGGATGAGGCAATCCCCGCCAGTTCCAAATCGCAGCGTTTGATACAATAGGCCAAATCCAAGATTGATTTTTCACTGACCGTTAACATGTAAAAAGCGCGTGCCAAAACCAGCAACGGGAAAGACGGCTTTTCTTAGCGCAGTCATAAAAGTGAAACCTTTCTCGATATATTGAAATTTGTTTTCAAATATTGTGCCAAGGTAGGCAAGGGGAGTTATTCAAAGGAAACAACACTGTTGCAAAACAACATGTTAACTTGCCAATGCAATTGCATCCTTGGTCACAGATATCCGTGACGATTGCCCCAACAAATCAATCAAAATCCAGACACGTTGATCGGGCGAAATTTCTTCTACCTTCGCCACAAAATTTGCAAATGGTCCGCGCAGCACCTGCACATCTTGCCCAACTTCTAATCCCAGTGTTGGACGCAAAATACCGTCATCATCGCATCGTGAAATGAATTCATTTATAATTGCACTTGGAACTGGCGTGGGTGTTCCACCCAGACTAACAATCCGCGCGACACCCAGGGTGCTATTGACCTTGCGCCATGCGTTTTGCGCGGTATCCAATTCAACAAACATATATCCCGGAAACAATGGAACGTGACGATCAACGAATTTATGTGCCGACCTTTTCGTGACATTCTGCAGAGGCAGAAACGTTTTGAAACCCTGTCTCTCAAGGTTCGCTTTGGCCAATCTGTGACCATTTGGTTTTAATTGCACCAAATACCAATTTAACATTTTTATTACCAATTCATCGCTCAATAATGAGCATAATAACTGAAAAGCGAACAAACTTACAAATGAAACTTTCCCACTCTTGTCCACTGAAACAGAAATGTGACAGATGACAAGTCAGGAAAACAAGACGTTGGGCGAGGAGTTGTGTCTTAGGCTTACTCTAAAGTCGTAAAATTTGACCCTTTATCTTAAGACGAAAAACGTATTTAATTGACCTACTTAGACTAATCTGCAGGTTCCACGTGACTGGCTCCAAAAATCGCCCCCTTACCTTACGAGATGTTTCTGAAGCGTCTGGTGTTTCTGAAATGACCGTCAGTCGTGTATTAAGAGGGCGCGGCGATGTGTCAGAGGTCACGCGTGAACGGGTGTTAAAGGCCGCAAAAGAATTGGGATATGTCCCTAATAAAATTGCAGGGGCGCTTGCATCGCAAAAGGTAAACTTGGTCGCCGTTGTTATCCCGTCAATGTCCAACATGGTGTTCCCCGAGGTTATGACAGGTGTGAATAATGTGCTTGAGGGGACTGAACTGCAGCCTGTTGTGGGCATCACAAATTACATGCCCGAGAAAGAGGAAAAAGTTCTGTACCAGATGTTGTCATGGCGCCCCTCTGCTGTGATCATCGCAGGACTAGAGCACTCCGACGCATCCCGTGCGATGTTAGCCAATTCTGGTATTCCTGTCATTCAAATCATGGACGTAGATGGCGAACCCATTGATACGGCCGTGGGCATTTCCCATCGCCGTGCAGGGCGGCATATGGCCAACGCGATTATTGAGGCTGGATATTCTAAGATCGGGTTTATGGGAACGAAAATGCCACTGGATCACCGTGCGCGTAAACGCTTCGAAGGTTTTACCGAAGCGCTTGCCAAAGCAGGCATCGAAATGAAGGACCAAGAGTTCTATTCTGGTGGTTCCGCATTGGCCAAGGGGCGCGATATGACCCGCGAAATGTTGGAGCGCTCTCCTGATTTGGATTTCCTTTATTATTCAAACGACATGATTGGCGCAGGCGGTCTGTTGCATTTGTTGGATGCGGGTGTGCGCATTCCTGATGACATCGGACTGGCGGGGTTCAATGGGGTTGAGTTACTGCATGGTCTGCCAATGCGACTGGCAACGATGGATGCATGTCGTGTTGAAATTGGGGAACGCGCCGCGCAAATTGTGGCTGATCGCGTTCTAGGAAATGAAACAAAAACCGACACTACTGTTGAGCTTTCTCCAGTGCTAGAGGTTGGGCATACTCTTAGAACGACACTCACCTAAAGTGCATCTTTTGATCATTGCGAGTACCGCGCGTGAATTTTTCCAGATACGCAATTTACTACATTCCTGATCTGCCGTTGTTCCAAATTGGCTCTGACTGGCTTGGTTGGAATTCGGTAACGGGACAAGAAACCACACTTTCTTCCGATCATCGTCGCATCACTGATCGGCCGCGAAAATACGGGTTTCATGCAACTGTGAAACCGCCGTTCTCGCTTGCATCGCGTTCCACCCAAACTGAACTTCAAGACGCATTTCACGCTTTTTGCGCGACTATCTCTCCTGCCACAGGTGGCACTCTAAAAATCTGTCGTCTTGGTCGGTTTTTGGCAATGACACAGGATGTACAATCAAATGAAGTGACGGAATTGGCGTCATCGACAGTTTCGTATTTCGATAAATTTCGCGCGCCGTTATCTGATAACGACATCGAAAAACGCCGTCGACGCAGGCTTACACCCCAACAAGACGCATTGATGTTACGCTGGGGATATCCTTATGTGATGCAAGAATTCAAATTTCACATGACCCTGACTGGTCCGCTTGCGCCTAACGAAATTGATGCAGTTGAACAACGTGCAAATACACGGTTCCTGGAATTCATTGGTCAGCCATTGAACATGGCTTCGCTCGCATTATTGGGCGAAGACAGAGACAGCGGCCGCTTTCACGTGATCGAAAGACTGTCTCTTAGAAGGTAAAACCCCGCTTGGTTAAAGCGGGGTGAAAGTCTATCCAGAGCTTAGTCGCGTAATTTCTTCTTTAAGTCGGAGTTTTTGTTTTTTGAGTGATTTGATGTCTATGTCGCTGATGCCCGGTGATTGTTGGGCCTTTTCGACGGTTTGTGACAAAGTTTCATGTTTTCTTTTCAATTCGCGAACACGTGCGCTTACACTCATCTAATGTCTCCTTTTATTTATATGCTCAGTGGAGCACAGGAAAATCCATTTGTCACGCTGCGTGTGCAGCATGTGTCAATAAAGTTCTCACTACTTAAAGAAGTGTTATTCACGAAACCAATCGGTTAACGCATCCCCATCCCGTAAAACTTTTGATATTTTTTGTGAATAATCTTCACCATCTTGTTGATGAAATTCGCCTGTGTGCAGGATCTGGGGCGATTCGAGGCGGAACGCGGCACGTCCGTTTTTCCGCGCATGCGCCATGAACAGTGTGCTTTGGCGTCCTTGTCTGGGAACAATTGGCGTAATCACCCGACTGCCCAGAGAATCGGGCAGAAGTCGCAAAAATTCGTCCATGCGTTCCGTGCGAAAGATAAAATGCGCATATCCTTTCGGTTTCACCCGTTTTGCAGCGACGTTAAGCCAAATGCCCAATTCGTCGTTTTCACCCATTGCACGATCACGACCGCTGTCATCGGACCGAGTGCTAGAGCTGCGATCAAAATATGGAGGATTGGCAAAGACATGGTCGAACTGTTGATCACGGATTTCGCTTGGCAAGGCGGCCAAATCGGCACAAACAACAGACAGGGGCAGATTGTTCAGGTCGGCGTTGTGTTGCGCCAATTCAGCGTATCGCTCCTGAACCTCCACCCCCGTGATATTTAGGGCTGTCACGCGATAAGCAAGCGCAAGTGATGCAGTTCCCACACCACATCCCAATTCCAAAACCGTTTGGCCAGATTTTGCAGGGATGCTGGCCGCAAGAAGGATTGGATCAATTCCCGCACGATAGCCTGATATTGGCTGCGCGACCTTAATTGCGCCGGACAAAAAATCATCGATTGTAACGTCATCCATCATGTCAGAAATTGCGCCCCAATCCCGTTTTTAATCATCGTGTGATAGGCAATTTCATATTCCTCATCAATCACCATCAAACGTTGGGGTAGAATACCAATCGAACCTTCCAAAACACTCATATTTACGTCCAGTTCAAAGACAGCTATATCAACCTCACTCAACACGTGCTTGGTGAATGCAATCAGTGTGATATCATTGGTTCGCAAAAGCTCTTTCATATATCCAATATATGGACCGCACACGAAATGTGAAGAAATAGGAGTGCCGCATGGCCCTAGATAAAGAGCAAATCAAACCGCATGACGCGCTTGCTCGGATTTTGGCGGATGATATGGATGCGGTGAACACGCTGATCCAAAAACGCATGGCATCGGAACACGCACCACGGATACCCGAAGTGACAGCGCATCTTGTTAATGCGGGGGGCAAACGTTTGCGTCCAATGCTGACTTTGGCTGCGGCGCATTTGTGTGGATATCAAGGCGATCATCATATTCGATTGGCTGCAACGGTTGAGTTTATTCACACCGCAACTTTGTTACATGATGATGTGGTTGATGAAAGTGGTCAACGCCGTGGTCGCCCAACCGCGAACCTGTTGTGGGATAATAAATCATCTGTATTGGTCGGGGATTATTTATTCTCTCGCTCATTCCAGTTGATGGTGGAAACGGAATCACTGCGCGTTTTGGACGTACTTGCAAATGCCTCTGCCACGATTGCAGAGGGTGAAGTTCTTCAACTGACCGCAGCACAAGATGTGAACACAACAGAAGAAACCTATTTACACGTGGTCCGAGGTAAGACAGCCGCCCTGTTTTCGGCAGCAACACAGGTGGGTGGTATCATTTCCGCAGCAGACGAGGATATTTGTCAGGCCCTATATGACTATGGAGATGCATTGGGAATTGCCTTTCAGATTGCGGATGATCTGTTGGATGTGGTCGGAGATGCGAAATCAATTGGCAAGAACGTCGGTGATGATTTCCGCGAACGCAAATTGACTCTGCCGCTGATCAAGGCGATTGCGGCGGGCGGCGAACATGATCGCGTGTTCTGGACCCGCACAATTGCGAAAGGCGATCAAGGCGACGGCGATTTAGAACACGCCATCAATTTGATGCACACAACGGGCGCAATTGAAGCCACACGCAAAGATGCCTTGGCTTGGTCTAATAAGGCACAGCAAAGCCTGTCACTTTTGCCTGATAGCGAATTGAAAACAATCCTACAGGATTTGGCAATCTACGTGGTGTCGCGGGTTTCCTAAACCAGTTTTGTGGCGACAACCCACCAGTTTGGATGTGCCTTTTGCAAATAGCTTGCTGCTGCTTTTGCATGCTTGACATCCGCAAAAAGACCGAAACATGTGGCACCTGATCCCGACATTCTGGCCACCTGACACTGCGGAGCTGCAGAAATTGCATCAACTACAGTTGCAACCTCTGGGACAATTGCCATGGCGGGTGGTTCCAAATCATTTCGCTGATCACCAAGCCATGCAATATCAACACAATTTCCTGCCACATCTTGCATTGGTGGATTGTGTTTGGAATTCAGCGCATTGAAAACAGCAGGCGTTGACACACCAACATTGGGATTGACCAATACAACCCCCCAATTCGGGGCAGTCGACAATTGCGTCACGTCTTCACCCGCGCCCTGCATCAGGGTCAAACCCGTCGTCATGCAAACAGGAATATCCGCCCCCAAGGCCATCAGTTCATCCACATTCGGCATTGGAACAGACCAATATTGGCTGAGTGCCTTGATCACTGCGGCCGCATCACTGGACCCTCCGCCAATCCCCGACGCCATCGGTAGGTTCTTTTCCAGTATGATTTGACAATCGAGTGTTTTGGAATGTTTTTTCGCCATGAATTTGGCGGCCTGAACAACCAAATTACGATCATCTACGGGTATACCCGCGGCATATGGACCGGTGACCTGAAATGAAAAATCAACGTCGGGCGTCAGGTGAATTTGATCGCCAAATTCTGTCAAACAAACCAGCGATTGCAATTCATGATACCCATTGGCGCGCTGCCCAACCACGTGCAATGTTAGGTTCACTTTCGCGTGTGCGGTGACTTTAATTGTCTTGCTTGTCGACATATAGCGCAGGCTTTCCTTCTTCGCTTAGCACCTGATCAAGCCCAACCTCTAGTTTGCGAAGAATACGGGTTTCCTCAATCTCTTCGGGATTGAACGATAGGGCACGACGCCATTGAAAGCGCGCCTCGTTTTTGCGGCCAACCGCCCAATATGCATCCCCCAAATGATCGTTCACAATCGGATCAGTTGCCATCAATTCCGCGGCACGTTCCAAGTCAGGGACCGCGTCTTCATATTGACCAAGTCGGAATTTACCCCATCCCAAACTATCAACGATATAGCCAGAGTTCGGCTCGATCTCGACCGCTTTGGTGATCATTTCCATCGCTTCATCCAGCTTTTCACCGCGTTCAATCAACGAATAGCCAAGGTAGTTCAGCACACTTGCTTGATCAGGATTGAGTGCAAGCGCACTGCGAAAATCCTGATCCGCATTCGGCCATGTTTTCAGGCGTTCATGTGTGATCCCACGTGCATAGTACAATTGCCAACGCACATTGTTTTGCGCCTCATACATGGAAATTGCGGCATTATAGGCAG
This sequence comes from uncultured Rhodobacterales bacterium, assembly GCA_963967125.1. Taxonomy (GTDB): domain Bacteria; phylum Pseudomonadota; class Alphaproteobacteria; order Rhodobacterales; family Rhodobacteraceae; genus HIMB11. The sequence goes on from CAXACF010000085.1 coordinate 6,446, forward strand.
GTAACGCTTCGTCATAGCGTTCTTGGCGACGTAAAAAATCGCCCAGCGTCGCATGCGCGACGGGCACATCAGGATAAGCCGAGGCCAAATTGTTTAGGACATCAATACCATCATCAACACGGTCTGATCGGCGCATCGCGCGCGCCTTGGCGATCTGGGCCGTATAGTATTTTGGATCTGCGGTTCCGATCTTTTCGTAAACACGCAGGGCCAAGTTATATTGATCCAATTCCTCAAGAACGTCTGCCACAAACAACTTAATCTCGGCCGATTGCGGGTTCAACGCCTCGGCAATGCGTGCGTAGACCAATGTCGCACTTGGATCGACCTGCTCTTGGATGAACAACGCCAGCGTGAAGAATATTTCAGACA
>CAXACF010000086.1:0-6795 GCA_963967125.1 uncultured Rhodobacterales bacterium
GGATTGGATCGCTGATGAGACCGCGGATGAGCACGAAGAGATTAAACGATATCTAACCGCGCAGGGCGTTGATGTGCAAACGCATGATGCAGAGTGCGATTTGAACGCTTTAAATATCCCGACCAAAGGCCAAAAGATTTTTGTCCTGAGCAGCGGTTCCCCTGACCGCATCGTCGGTTGGCAAGAACAGCTGCGTGAACGTTTTGAAAACCCTCGGTTTTTGATGATGACAGCCAACCGTGCAGAACGTTTGGGTCTGTTGCAGGACGATGTTTTCCGAACGCAGCTATATCCAGCGCTGCCAACAGAACTGCATCGGGCGTTTGGGTTATTGGCTGGACGTCTAAAGACAGAGAATTCTACTGATTTACCTGTGAATTCAGACCAAACGCAGCCTGATATGCGCGCGCGTGGCGACAAGAAAATCCTGTTCGTCGAAGATAATGAAATCAATCGCATCGTTATGTTGAAACAGTTGGAAATTCTGGGCTTTAACGCGGATATTGCGCGCAATGGACAAGAAGGCCTAACCATGTGGCAAGACGGCGATTACGATGTGATCCTGTCGGATTGTCATATGCCTGTGTTGGACGGCTTTGAAATGTCGCGCGCACTGCGTGATATTGAACAGGCTGAATTCATGAACCGCACACCCATTATTGCGATCACGGCCAATGCACTTAAGGGGGACGCCGACAAATGTTTTGCCTCGGGTATGGACGATTACATCGCCAAGCCCGTTGAAATTAAAACTTTGGAACAAAAACTGCGGATGTTCCTTGATGCCTAATCCGTCGAATTAATAAGTGTAGAGATCCTGGGCGTGGTTCCTGTTTCTGCGCGGCTTTTGTTCCGCAGGACGGGTGTGTTTTCTGAAACCGTGACGCGGCTTTCGCGAAAGACAACATATAAGCCGCTTGAGATGATAATACATGCCCCAATCACCGTGAACGTGTCAGGCAGTTCAGCAAAAAAGAAATATCCATAAATAATCGCCCATATCATTTGCGAATAATGCATCGGGGCCACGACGCTGGCTTCACCGTTTTTATAGGCCAAAATGATGCATAGAGAGGCAAGCGATGCTAATATCGCCATTGTCGCCACAGTCCCCAAGTCAAACAGCGCCATTGGAACGTATCGGCCAGGTAATAAAGCAGCCATTAACAATAGATTGGCAAACATTGGATAAATCATCAAAACGGTACTGCGTTCTTCATTCCCAATTTTTCGCACAATCAAAGAGGAAATTGCGGCGCCAACGGCTGCCGTCAAACCGGCCGCATGGCCCAGTCCTAGTTCGACATATCCAGGCCGTAGAACCACCAAAACACCAATCAGGCCAACGATGACCGCGCTGCCCCGATGGATCCCGACACGTTCGCCCAGCATTGGAACAGATAAAACCGTTATCAACAGGGGCATGCCAAACAGAAATGCGTAGGTTTGTGCCAACGGAAGAACGGAAAATGCGTAAAACGCCGATACCCCAGTAACCACGGTTGCAACGACGCGTAGAAGCGACCACCAAGGATGTTTCGGGAATAAATTATCCGCATTGCGTTCCCGAAGGTGCAACAAGAATACCATCGGAAAGCTGAACAAAACCGAGAAAAAGATAATTTGAAAAGTCGAATACTGTCCGCCTAGATATTTCACCGCCACATCATGTGCCGAGAAGAGTGCGAATCCCAGTAATGCGAAAAGTGCGCCTTTGGCGTTAGCAGACATAAATTAACCCGCAGGAATAATGCTATTGGTTTAGCAAAATCACACTGCGGGTTAGTCATGCAACAGTTTAATTAAAACTCTCTTATAATGATGCGTTTAGTGCTGCGATAATCGCATCGCCCATTTCAGATGTTGAAACAGGTGTCACACCCTCTTCGCCCAACAGGTCTGCTGTGCGAACACCATCGGCCAATACTTTTTCAACTGCTTGCTCTAGGCGATCTGCTTCTGCACCTTGGTCAAAGCTATAGCGCAATGCCATTGCAAAACTTAGGACACAAGCGATTGGGTTCGCTTTGCCTTCGCCTGCAATGTCAGGTGCCGACCCGTGCACGGGTTCATATAGTGCCTTTGGACGGCCATTTGCCATTGGGGCACCCAGCGACGCAGATGGCAACATACCCAGCGATCCGGTCAACATTGCCGCCGCATCTGAAAGAAGATCACCAAATAGGTTATCGGTTACGATCACATCAAACTGTTTTGGCCAGCGGCAAAGTTGCATGGCACCTGCATCTGCGTACATGTGCGATAGTTCAACATCTGCATATTCTTCGTCGTGGACTTTTTGAACAACCTCACGCCAAAGAATGCCAGATTCCATAACGTTTGCTTTTTCCATTGAGCAAACTTTGTTGCCACGACGGCGGGCCAATTCAAATGCGTTGCGTGCAACACGTTCGATTTCAGATTCCGTGTAACGTTGTGTGTTGATACCAACACGTTCGTTGCCTTCCTCGAAAATGCCGCGTGGCTCACCAAAGTAGATGCCAGATGTCAGTTCGCGCACGATCATGATGTCCAAACCAGCGACCACATCTTTTTTCAAAGATGAGAAATCCGCAAGTGCGTCAAAACATTGCGCTGGGCGCAAGTTCGCGAACAGGTCCATTTCTTTGCGTAGGCGCAAAAGTCCGCGTTCAGGTTTCACAGAAAAATCAAGGTTGTCATATTTTGGGCCGCCAACGGCACCCAATAGAACGGCGTCTACTTCTTGGGCTTTGGCCATTGTGTCGTCATGCAATGGCGTGCCGTGCGCGTCATATGCCGCGCCGCCAACCAAATCCTCGGATACATCAAACGCAAGATCGCGGTTTTCGCCGTACCATGAAATGATTTTGCGAACTTCGGCCATGACCTCTGGTCCGATACCGTCACCAGGGAGGATAAGAATTGATGGGTTGCTCATGCTGTGAATCCTTGGGTTATACTGTCCCAAGCGGGTTAGCGATTTCCACGTAAATGGTCAAGAAAGTGCGGGAAATTTACGCCATTTGCAGCATGCTGTGCGCATTATTTGAATGGCGCTTTTCGATGATCAATTCAGCAATACGCAACATTGCGATCCCGCGCATCGCCAAAAACGTCGGCAGGACCCCCCACATGATGATGATCCAAGCCGCGGATTGGGCCGATTGAAACGGTTCCAATCGCAGCGTAAGCATTGTGATTTGTATCACGATTGGCATCAAAAATGGGCTAAGCATTGCAAGTCCAGTGTTTGATCTGCCCTCTCGTGTTAATCGCAGCACAATGTCCACGCCTGATGTGGGGTCCAATACGGGAAGGTTTGTCCAAACGTTAAATGATCCAAAGGAGACGGGCCAACGTGACAAGCGGGTGAAGAGGAAAAACCCAGCGACGGTCAGGATCGAAATCACAAATGTCACCCCAGCTGATAGGCGGGCGGCGTCCACAATCGTGTCACTGACGTCGAGAGGGAGCGTTAGGATAATCAACCGAATAGGCGAATATGGGAAATCCAACCCATGTCCAATGATTGTCCCAATCGCCATCAGCATCGTATTAGAATTGTCTTCATGGTGCGCTTCGCGAAACAGCGTGCTGACACAGATAGTTACGATCAAAGCACTTAGGTATCTGATCCTGTTATAGGGGGCGGCGTCGCGGAACTCTAACATGCTGGGATATGTGTTTAGATATTCAAGACAGATAAGCGCCCCTGCGATCAACGCAGCGATCAATGTAATGGATGATCCATCGGACGTGCCTGATATTAGAACAATAGACGGAACTGAAATGGCCATTGCCACCGCAATTGCACGAAAAATCGCCCCTATGACCAAAAAGATCATGCTCACTACCTTAATTGATCGTGCGGTTAGGATACTTTGTCCGTGCCTGTCGCGATCATCTGCCTCATTTCTGCCACAATATTGTATCCGAAAGAATATATTAACAATACAAAATTGATTTCGTTTGGATGATTTTTAGCATTCGTTGTCAAACTGCGACGAAAAAGCCGCACTTTGACGGATATTTTTGTATCAAATTCAATGTCTTGGGTTGGGCACTTTGAGTATGTGCAGTCAGTGGAATTGCAAAATACAACTTTGGATAGATTTCCGTCTGTTCTCTCACCCTGTTTTCAATTCGTAAGGTTTAGTGAACGATTTTGGTAACCAAATACTGGTCAGAACTCCCATAGCACACGCGAAATGGTTGATAAACAACACAGTCCTTCCCGCAAAATGCCACAATAATTTGTTCGATTGAGTCGCATCAAGTTCAAAGCAAATTTTATATATAGGTGAATACATGCCAATATTAATGACTCTTCTTAGCATCATTGGTGCTGCATATTTTTGGTCAGGTCGCGCAAGAAACGCCAGAGATGCGGCCGAGGACATCGTACATGTTGCAAGCGACGTTCGATTGGCGTTCCGACGCATGGGGTTTAAGCGAAAAACTAACATCCACCCCGTGGACGCGATTGAGGACAACGATCAATTAACCGCAATTATTGCAAAAGCCTTTGTCGAGAAAAAAGGCTCTGTTACGCTTGATGATACAATGCGTCTGCGCGAGGCGCTGCGAAACGAATTTGATTGTACCGATCAACGGGCTGAGGATCTGACCATTGTGGCGGATTGGGCCATTCGTGAATGTGGTACCATTGACGCGGCCTTATCTCGAGCATCGCGTCGTCATTACAAAGCCCACGAGATGAATTGGTTTCAATCGCTAATGCGGGTGATTGGTCAAATCACACGCGAAACGGACCTTGGCCCAAAGCAGAAAGAGGCCTTGGATGATATCGCATTGATTTTTCATATAAGAAAATAGGTGCGCCCATGTGGGCGCACCTGAAAGCATTATGCCCAAGGACGTGCTGCGCCTGCTTTGGCTTCAAAGCTGTCGATTGAGGCCGCTTTTTCAAGGGTCAAACCAATGTCGTCTAACCCGTTCAATAGGCAGTGTTTGCGGAAGGGGTCGATGTCAAACTTGATCACGTCCCCATCTGATGATGTGATTGTCTGATCCTCAAGGTTGACTTCAACCCGTGCGTTCGCGCCTTTTTCGGCGTCTTTCATCAACAGATCAACCTGTTCCTGCGGCAGCACGATAGGTAGCATTCCGTTTTTAAAACAGTTGTTAAAGAAGATATCCGCGAAAGATGTTGAAACAACAACCTTGATCCCAAAATCGGACAGGGCCCATGGTGCATGTTCGCGCGACGATCCACAGCCAAAGTTATCACCCGCAATCAGAATTGACGCCTCGCGATATGCCGCTTGGTTCAATACGAAATCAGGAATTTCGTTGCCGTCATCATCATAACGCATCTCATCAAACGCATGCACACCCAGACCCGAGCGTTTAATCGTTTTCAAAAACTGCTTTGGGATGATCATATCGGTGTCGATGTTGACCAATGGCATTGGGGCGGCGATGCCGCTGAATGTTTCAAATTTGTCCATTACATCATCTCCCGAACATCTGTTAGACGACCTGTGATCGCCGCGGCGGCTGCCATCGCTGGTGACATAAGGTGTGTGCGTCCACCACGACCTTGACGGCCTTCAAAGTTACGGTTTGATGTAGCTGCACAACGTTCACCCGGTGTCAATTGATCCGGGTTCATAGCCAAACACATTGAACATCCCGCCAAACGCCATTCAAAGCCAGCTTCTTTAAAGATGTCTGCAAGGCCCTCTTCTTCTGCTTGTGCACGTACCAATCCAGAGCCTGGAACGATCATGGCGCGAAGACCATCTTTGATCTTTTTACCCTTTAGGATTTCAGCAGCAGCGCGCAAATCTTCGATACGGCCATTTGTGCATGAACCGATGAACACTGTGTCGATTTCGATATCTGTCAATTTTTGACCAGATGTCAGACCCATGTATTCCAACGAACGTTGTGCTGCGTCCACTTTACCACCGCTGAAATCATCGGCATTCGGAACAAGGCTGGTGATTGGCAGCACATCCTCTGGTGATGTGCCCCAAGTTACAACGGGTGCAATATCTTCGCCTTTGATGGTGATGACCTTGTCAAAATGTGCACCTTCATCGGTGAACAGTGTTTTCCAATATGCGACGGCTGCTTCCCACTCTGCGCCTTTGGGGGCGTGTGGGCGACCTTTGCAGTATTCGAATGTCTTCTCATCAGGTGCAATCAGGCCAGCGCGCGCGCCACCTTCAATGGCCATGTTACAAACAGTCATGCGACCTTCCATGGACAAATCACGGATCGCTTCGCCACAGTATTCAATCACATAGCCTGTACCGCCTGCGGTACCCGTTTCACCGATAACGGACAATGTGATGTCCTTGGCTGTCACACCAGGGCGCAGTTTGCCTGTGATCTCGACCTTCATGTTCTTTGATTTCTTTTGAATCAAAGTTTGTGTCGCAAGAACATGCTCAACCTCGGATGTGCCGATGCCGTGCGCCAATGCGCCAAATGCACCGTGTGTTGCGGTGTGGCTGTCGCCGCACACAACGGTCATGCCGGGCAATGTCCAACCCTGTTCCGGGCCAACGATGTGTACAATCCCCTGACGCACGTCAGATACGGGATAATAGTGAATGCCAAAATCCTTGGCATTTTTGTCCAACGCTTCGACCTGAATACGGCTTTCTTCGTTGTCGATGCCTTTTGCACGATCCAACGTTGTTGGAACGTTGTGATCTGGCACAGCGATTGTTTTTTCTGGTGCGCGTACGGTACGGTCCGCCATGCGCAGGCCCTCAAAGGCTTGTGGTGATGTCACTTCGTGAACCAAGTGGCGATCAATATATAGAAGACATGTTCCGT
>CAXACF010000087.1:0-6795 GCA_963967125.1 uncultured Rhodobacterales bacterium
GACGTGAACGATGTCCCTGATGATCCGTTTGAGGAGCTGTAGGGCTTGGATGATCTTGCGCTGATCCTCTTTGATGTCGATGGGACGTTGGTGGATAGCCAATCCGAAATTTTGGCGGCGATGCATGATGCCTTTGCCTCCATAGCACAACCAGTTCCAAATCGTGATGTGATCCTGTCCACGGTTGGGTTGTCGTTAGAACAGGCCATGCTGCAACTGCTGCCCCCAGATTGTGATGCCGGCACAATTTCTGTGGCCGTTACTGCATATAAACACAGTTACCGTAAATCCCGAGAGGCGGGGGCGATGTCAGTGCTCTATCCTGGAATTGCGGATCTATTGCGCAAATGCAGGGCACATGAAAACTGGTTGCTTGGGCTTGCCACGGGAAAATCGCGGCGCGGGGTGAATGCCTTGGTCGAATATTATGATTGGGGCGGGGTGTTCCAATCCATTCAGACCGCTGATACGCATCCATCAAAACCAAATCCAGCGATGTTGCAGGCCGCATTTTCTGAAACGGGTGTTCCTGCGCAGCGCTGCCTGTTCATCGGGGATACAACGCATGACATGCAGATGGCCGTGGCAGCGGGGGTTGGGTTTGTTGGGGTTTCGTGGGGGTATCATCCCATTGATCGATTTGACGCGGCCTTCAGGGTGGCAGAGACACCGCAATCCGTATATCAGGCGATCACAGATTGGTTGGAGCGTGAAACATGACCGAATGGAAACTAAAGCGATTTTGGACAGAGGCCTCTGTAAGTGAAACAGAAGGGGGGTACGCGGTATTATTGGATGGCCGCGGTGTCAAAACACCCGCAAAAACCAGCCTTGTCGTGCCAACGGTCGAATTGGCGCGCGCCATTGCAGATGAATGGGATGCCCAAGAGGGCACGATTGATCCAACCACCATGCCATTTACACGTTCTGCCAATGCAGCAATCGACAAAGTGACCCATCAGTTTGATGAGGTTGTGAATTTGCTGGCGGAATATGGCGAAACCGATCTGCTATGCTATCGCGCCGATGCCCCCGTTGAATTGACCCAAAGACAGGCCAAGGCGTGGGACCCGCTAATGGGATGGGCTAAGGAGACGTTTGGGGCGGATTTGTCCCCAGCAATGGGTGTGATGTTCGTCGAACAAGATGCGCAATCGCTAAACCACCTAAAAACGGCACTTTTGGAGCAAAGTGCGTTTCAGCTGACCGCAACTTATGACCTAATCAGCATTTCAGGTTCACTGATTCTTGGACTGGCTGTGTGCAAGGGCAAGATTTCCGCACAAGAGGCGTGGGATTTGTCGCGAATTGATGAAATCTGGCAGATCGAGCAGTGGGGCGAAGATGAAGAAGCCACTGAAGTCGCAGAAATAAAGGCCAATTCCATGCGTCATGCTGGGCGTTTTTTCGCAATGTCTGGTTGAAAAATCAAACGCTTACGGATGACCTTGGGTAAACTTGACCCATTCTATTGACGCGAGTGTAACGAAATTCTTGACGTTTCCTTCAGAATTTGAACAAATTGGTGCACTAATCGGGGATGGCCTACCAAAGTCGTAAGCTTGGGGGGTGCCCTATAATGACTTTGTTCGCATGGAACAAAACCAGGAAGAGGTAAAAATGAAAAAATCCGTGATCCTAGGAGCATTGACTGTAGCTGGTCTTGCGGCATCTGCTGCCGTTGCTGGCACAATGGACGATGTAAAAGCACGTGGCAAATTGAACTGCGGCGTTACAACTGGCCTAGTTGGCTTTGCGGCACCTGACGCAAACGGCGAATGGCAAGGTTTTGACGTAGGCGTATGTCGCGCAGTTGCAGCGGCAGTTTTGGGTGACCCAAAAGCTGTTGAGTTTGTTCCAACAACAGGTAAAACACGCTTTACTGCGCTTGCATCAGGCGAAATCGACATGTTGGCACGTAACACAACATGGACATTCTCTCGTGATGTGGACCTAAAATTCGAATTCACTGGCATCAACTACTATGACGGTCAGGGCTTCATGGTTCCAAAAGATCTAGGCGTTGGTTCAGCAAAAGATCTAGACGGTGCAACAGTATGTATCCAAACTGGTACAACAACAGAGTTGAACTTGGCGGACTTCTTCCGTTCAAACAACATCTCATACGAGCCAGTTCCAATCGAAACAAACGCAGAAGCGCAGCAACAGTACCTAGCAGGTGCATGTGACGTTTACACAACTGACGCATCTGGTTTGGCGGCGACTCGTGCAACATTCGAAGATCCAGCAGCACACGTTGTTCTACCTGAAATCGTATCAAAAGAGCCTCTAGGCCCACTTGTACGTCACGGCGACAACGACTGGGGTGATGTTGTACGTTGGTCTTTGAACGCGTTGATCGCGGCAGAAGAGCTTGGCGTGACATCTGCAAACATTGCAGAATTGTCAGCAGCACCAACAAACAACCCAGAAGTTAACCGTCTGTTGGGTACAGAAGGTAACTTGGGCGAAATGCTTGGCCTAGATGCAGAATGGGCAAAACGCGCGATTATGGCGGGTGGTAACTACGGCGAATTGTTCGAAAAGAACATCGGCGAAAACACACCTATCGGCCTAGCACGTGGTCTAAACGCTCAGTGGAAAAACGGTGGTTTGATCTACACACCTCCATTCCGCTAAGTTGATCTATGAAAGGGTGCAGGAAATCTGCACCCTTTTCTTATTCAAAAACGGTAGTCGGGCCGTTTTGATTTTGTTTTTCTACACTACATAGGGTTTTCCCCACATGACATCCATCAACGACCCAAAACCAGAGTCGTTCCAGTTGTCACAGCTTATCAACGACACGCGATATCGGTCCTATACGTTCCAGTTTATTGCATTGATCGTGCTGTTTTTCCTGGTCGGTTATCTGTATTTGAATTTGGTTGAGAACCTGCGCACAGCGGGTCTTGATATCTCTTATGAGTTTTTAGGTGAACCCGCTGGTTATGACATTAACCAGAGGCTGGTTGAATATAATAGCCAATCTTCGCATTGGCGTGCGTCTGTTGTTGGGGTTTTGAACACCTTATTGGTTGCCTTTGTGGGATGCATTTTGGCAACGATTTTTGGTGTCACGGCGGGTGTTCTTCGCCTGTCCAATAACTGGATCGTGGCCAAGTTGATGGCCGTTTACGTTGAAATTTTCCGTAACGTACCAGTCTTGATTTGGATCCTGATCATCAATGCGGTTTTCCTGATCGCGTTGCCCCAGCCCAAGGCGTTTAGATCGCGGGGTGGCAATCCGCCAGAGGCAGAAATGCTTTGGGATTCCTTTGCGTTTACAGGGCGTGGTATCTATACGCCAAAGCCTGTTTTTGAAACGGGGTCTTGGGTTGTGGTCGCGGTCTTTATCCTGTCGATCATCGGGGTATTCGCCTATCGGCGCTACGCAAAATTTGCGCTATACACCCAAGGTCGTGATCTGCCACGCGGTTGGCCCTCGCTTGCGATTTTGTTTGTTCCTGCCATTTTGGCCTATTTTGTTATGGGCAGTCCCATTGGACTAGAATACCCAGAACTTAAGGGCTTTAACTTCAAGGGTGGTATCTGGGCGCGTGGTTCATTTGTTGCGCTGACATTCGCGCTTGCGATTTATACAGGTGCCTTCATCGCCGAAAACGTGCGTGCAGGTATCCTTGCGATTTCGAAGGGTCAGACAGAGGCCGCCGCGGCATTGGGTATTCGTCCGGGCCGTATTATGAGCCTTGTGATCCTACCCCAAGCGTTGCGCGTGATCATCCCACCCATGATTTCCAACTTCTTGAACCTTACCAAAAACTCGTCATTGGCGATTGCGGTTGGGTACATGGATATTACAGGGACATTGGGTGGCATCACGTTGAACCAAACAGGACGCGCGATCGAAGCGATTCTGTTGTTGATGGCATTCTATCTAGCTATCAGTCTTGGCATCTCTGCGATCATGAACGTCTATAACAACTCAATCAAACTGAAGGAGCGCTAAGATGAGTGATCAATCTATTGCATTCGTGCGCCATGAAACACTGCCTCCTTCTCCGCCCCCCGCGTCTGAAACGGGCATTGTAAAATGGATGCGTGAAAATCTGTTTTCATCTGTCACAAATTCTATCCTGACGCTTGCGGCCCTTTATGCGATTTATTCGATTTTGTCTGGGTCCATGCCATGGATTTTGGGCGGGATTTGGCAGGCGCCATCGCTTCAGGCGTGTCGCGAAATTTTGGCAGGGGACTCTGCAGGGTGTTTTGCGGTTTTGACGGAACGTTGGCACCAGCTGATTTTTGGTTTCAAATATCCACAAGACGCCTACTGGCGCCCAACTTCGGCTTTTGTGCTCTTGATCGTTGCGGTTGCGCCTGTTTTGTTTGCAAATCTACCGCGTCGCATGTTGATCCTAACTGGCCTCTATCCGTTCATCGGATTTTGGTTGATCTGGGGCGGCACGATTATGGCTCCCTTGATGGGCCTTGTTGGGTTCATCGTTGCCTATATGGTTTTCCAGCGCCTTGAACGTTCAAGCTTTGCGATGGGTGTTTTGGGTGGCTTGGTCGCTGCAATCATCGTTTGGACACTTGGCGGGTACGTCAGTGATGCGATGAGCGGTTTCCTTGCGCTTGAACAAATTCCATCACGCGACATGGGTGGGTTCATGTTGAACATCATCCTTGGCACGGTCTGTGTCTCGCTGTCCTTGCCCATTGGTATTTTGCTGGCGCTTGGACGTCAGTCGAATATGCCGATCATTAAAATCATCTGTGTTGTGTTCATCGAATTTATTCGTGGCGTTCCGCTGATCACGCTTTTGTTCGTGGCAAACGTTGTGTTGGCCTATTTCCTACCACCAGGGACAACCTTTGACCTGATCCTGCGCGTGATCATCATGATCACCATGTTTTCCTCTGCTTATATTGCCGAGGTGATCCGTGGCGGGCTTGCCGCACTACCGCGTGGTCAGTACGAAGCGGGCGATAGCTTGGGGCTTGATTACGCGCAATCCATGCGTTTGATCATTCTGCCACAAGCGTTGAAGATTTCGATCCCAGGTATCGTAAACGTCGCGGTGGGTCTGTTCAAAGACACCACTCTGGTTTCCGTGATTTCAATGTTCGATTTGGTGGGTATGATCCGCGGACCGATCCTTGCATCAACGGAATGGAACGGCGTTTATTGGGAACTGTTTGGCTTTGCCTCACTTCTGTTCTTCATTATCTGCTACGGCATTTCACAATACTCACAATGGCTCGAGCGTCAGCTCGCGACCGATCATCGATAATTAGGAGGTCTTGATTATGGCCCAGGCACAAATGACCGTCTCAGACGAGGTCGCAATTCAAATCCAAGATATGAACAAATGGTACGGTTCGTTCCATGTTCTTCGGGATATCAACCTAACTGTTCATCGTGGTGAGCGTATCGTTATCGCGGGCCCCTCTGGTTCGGGTAAATCAACATTGATCCGCTGTATCAACCGTTTGGAAGAGCACCAGCGCGGACAAATCATTGTTGATGGAACCGAATTGTCATCAGATTTGAAAAACATCGACAAAATTCGTTCAGAAGTGGGGATGGTGTTCCAACACTTTAACCTATTCCCGCATTTGACGATTTTGGAAAACTGTACGCTGGCCCCGATTTGGGTGCGTAAAACGCCCAAGAAGGAAGCCGAAGAAACGGCGATGCATTTCCTTGAAAAGGTTAAAATCCCAGAGCAGGCATTGAAATATCCAGGCCAGCTTTCTGGTGGTCAGCAGCAGCGTGTTGCAATCGCGCGTTCGTTATGTATGCGCCCCCGCATCATGTTGTTTGATGAACCGACCTCTGCGCTTGACCCAGAAATGATCAAAGAGGTGCTGGACACCATGATCGAGCTGGCAGAAGAGGGCATGACCATGTTGTGTGTGACGCACGAAATGGGTTTTGCGCGTCAGGTTGCAAACCGCGTCATCTTTATGGACGAAGGTCAGATTGTAGAACAAAACGAACCAGAAGAGTTCTTTAACAATCCAAAATCTGATCGTACGAAATTGTTCTTGTCCCAGATTTTGGGACACTAAGGATCAAGTGAAATTTGAATTATGTAGGGCGCATAATTTTTATGCGCCCTTCTTTTTCCCAGCCCAAAATAATTTCAGCCTCACGCGCATAGTTATGTGGCGTTTTATAATCCGCGGGGTTGTAATAGGTGCCAGTTGCCCCAAAATCAAAACCATAAAGGGTAATTGATTTTGCCGCATCTAGGCGCAACAGATAGCTGATCGCCATGAAACCTGATGAAGGACGCCGACCGATCAAATTGCGATCGTGCAACCAATATCGACGCGCATAAAACACCAGCTTTGCAACGTTTTGGGGCCGATAAATCCGCAAATGACGCAGTTTTGGGATCAGGAATAAAATGACCTTTGGGTCAAAATGGTCCTGCATCGCGGCCTCGGATAATTCTGGGGTCAAACCCCAAAAATCTGTTCTGTAGCCTTGCGCTGGGGGTGTTTTTACAAACCCTTTGTTTAATCGAATAACAATGTCATGCGCATCGATTTCTGTGCCAAATTCGGCGGCAAACAGGCTTTGGGCGTTTCCGACTATGGCAAGTGATTTACCAGCGATTTGGTTCTTTAGAATTTTGTCAGAGTTGCGCGTATGTTTCAAAACCGCGCCACGCGGGGCCTGCCACAAATAGCGCCGTGGCCATGCAGCCAGTTTCGCCCAATTCATCTATGCTTCACCCCCGTGACGACGCCAATAATCAACCTTCCACTTAACGCGACCCAGCCCCCAGTGCGGTCCAATGCCCCATAACCCGCCGTTCA
>CAXACF010000088.1:0-6767 GCA_963967125.1 uncultured Rhodobacterales bacterium
CGCTGTAATCGACCCAGGGAAAACCCTTCGCCGTTTCTTCGCGGGTAGGGCGACTGCCGCGGGTCAAATGCCACCTTCCAACGTTTTGGTTAGCGTGGCTGGTGTTGCGGGTCTTGCGGTAATTGACACATCTGTTTCATCGGGTGCAGTAACCTACGCCATTGACGTGCGTCCAGACGTGGCCGAACAAGTTGAATCAATGGGCGCTGAATTCGTCTATCTTGATTTCGAAGAAGAACAACAAGATGGCGCCTCGACAGGCGGGTATGCCGCCGTATCAAGCCCAGAGTTCCGCGAAGCACAATTGGCAAAATTCCGTGAATTGGCGCCCGAGGTTGATATTGTTATCACCACGGCACTGATCCCAGGACGAGATGCACCAAAACTTTGGTTGGCCGATATGATCGCGGCGATGAAGCCTGGTTCGGTTATCGTTGATCTTGCTGCAGAGCGCGGCGGGAACGCCGAAGGCACAGTGATGGACGAGAAGGTTGTCACAGACAACGGCGTCACCATCGTTGGGTATACTGATTTCCCAAGCCGTATGGCATCACAGGCATCCTCACTCTACGCGACAAACATCCGTCACATGATGACAGATTTGACGCCTGAAAAAGATGGTGCCGTAAACCACAATATGGAAGACGACGTGATCCGTGGTGCAACCGTTGCACACGAAGGTGACGTCACATTCCCACCACCCCCACCAAAAATTCAGGCGATTGCGGCCAAGCCACAGGAAAAGCCAAAAGAGCTGACACCTGAGGAAAAGCGCGAACAAGAGATCGCAGCGTTCAAAGCCGCCACAAAACAGCAGGTTACATTACTGGCCGTTGGTGGTTTGCTGACACTTGGTCTGGGCCTTATAGCGCCAGCAAGCTTTATGCAGCACTTCATCGTGTTTGTTTTGTCTGTGTTTATTGGTTTCCAAGTCATTTGGAACGTTTCGCATTCCTTGCACACACCTTTGATGGCGGTAACCAATGCGATTTCGTCAATCATCATTTTGGGTGCTTTGATGCAAATCGGGTCTGGTTCGATGCTGGTCATTATCTTGGCTGCGGCCTCGGTGTTCATGGCTGGGATCAACATCTTTGGTGGCTTCCTCGTCACACGTCGCATGCTTGCGATGTTCCAGAAATCTTAATTGGGGGGTGAACTGATGGAATTTGGATTTACCACAGCGGCCTATGTTGTTGCCGCGGTTCTGTTCATCCTGTCACTAGGTGGACTTTCTGGCCAAGAAAGCGCGAAACGCGCCGTTTGGTATGGTATTGTTGGTATGGCCTTGGCCGTATTCGCAACATTGACGGGCCCGGGTATGGGGCTTTGGATGTTGTCTGTCGTCCTGATCGCGGCAGGGGGCATTATCGGCTATATGTTGGCCTCCAAGGTTGAAATGACACAAATGCCAGAACTGGTTGCGGGTATGCACGCGCTTGTTGGTTTGGCGGCGGTTTTCGTGGGCTATAACGCGCACATCGAAATCGTACGTGTCATGGCCATGGACGATACAGCCCGCAAAGCATTAGAGGGCTTTGCCGCATTGATCGCGAAAAAATCATCTGTTGAAATTTCGATCCTACGTGTCGAATTATTCTTGGGTGTCTTTATCGGTGCGATCACATTCACCGGTTCGGTTATTGCCTATGGCAAACTGTCTGGTCGCGTCACATCAGCGGCCACAAAATTGCCAGGTGGTCACATGTTGAACGCAGCGGCTGCTGTGATTTCAGCAGTGACATTGGTTATGTACATGAACTCTGGCGATATGTTGCCATTGGCCATCATGACGGTTGCGGCGCTGTTCATCGGATACCACTTGATCATGGGTATCGGTGGCGCGGACATGCCTGTTGTTGTGTCTATGTTGAACAGCTATTCTGGTTGGGCTGCGGCTGCGATCGGCTTTAGCCTTGGCAACGATTTGTTGATCGTTGTTGGTGCGCTTGTTGGTTCCTCAGGTGCGATCCTATCCTACATCATGTGTAAGGCGATGAACCGCTCGTTTGTCTCTGTTATCCTTGGTGGTTTCGGTGGTGCAGCGGGTCCTGCAATGGAAGTTGAAGGCGAGCAAGTCGCGATTGAGGCAGATGCCGTTGCTGCTGCCTTGAACGATGCCGATAGCGTTGTCATCATTCCAGGCTACGGTATGGCCGTTGCCCAAGCGCAGCAGGCCGTGTCAGAATTGACCAAGCGTTTGCGCGCCAAGGGCAAAAACGTTCGCTTTGCGATTCACCCCGTTGCGGGTCGTTTGCCGGGCCACATGAACGTTCTATTGGCCGAAGCCAAAGTGCCTTATGACATCGTGTTGGAAATGGATGAAATCAACGATGATTTCCCAGAAACAGACGTATCAATCGTCATCGGGTCAAACGACATCGTGAACCCAGCCGCCCAAGAAGATCCGAACAGCCCAATCGCGGGTATGCCGGTTTTGGAATGTTGGAAATCAAAGCAGGTGTTTGTATCAAAACGTGGTCAGGGGACAGGATACTCAGGTATCGAAAACCCACTGTTCTACAAAGAGAACACACGCATGTTCTATGGCGATGCCAAGGACAGCTTGAACAAACTGCTGACAATGATCGACTAAGGATCATGGTGATACGCATTGAAACACCCGCCCATCGTGGCGGGTGTTTCCGTTTGGCGTCATTGCATGCGGATGTATTCCACGTCGCTTGGTTTTGCGCCCGATTAACGCTGGACGCGTCTGGGGTGCGGCCCTATCGTTTGAACAGACTTCTTGAATTGGACAGCCCATGTCACTGATTACCGATCATCCACTGCGCTATAAACTGGCGAATGAATTGCATGCCCGTCCGTTTCCTTCGTTTCGCGCACCAGGGGTTGTTGCCTATCTGGCATTGAAACTGCCTGAAAATGCTGCGGGTCGGGATCGTGCGCAGGATCGATTGGATCTGATTGCCCTATTGGATCGCTACGGCGCGGGCCACCCGAAAGAGGGTGCAACGCATTATTTTGGCGATCTTGGGCGGTACAAAATCAAATGGGAACAACATACCGAGTTTGTGACATATACGGTGTTTTCAAGCGCGCTGAGTGAGCGTGCCTTTGATCCTGCGGTCTTTGATGCCTTTCCTGCTGATTGGTTGGCGGGGTTGGATGCGGTGCGGGTGACGTCCATTTCCATCCGAGCAGAGCTGCGCGAAGATGAAGATGATATTTCACAAAAACTGTCAGACTGGTTCGTGTCCGAAAGCGTTGCGGTCAGCCGTGTGTTGGACGATAGCGCGATTGTCGCGGCCGATTTCCGCATTGATGAAACAGGCCACCAGCGCGTCGCAATCTTTGCCGATAAGGATACAGGCGAACGGCGTCTGGGCCGCATCATTCAGCGGTTGTGCGAAATCGAAACCTACAAAAGCCTGTCGATGCAGGGGTTTGCCACAGCGCGCGAAATTCAGGGACGCATGGGGCAAATAGATGCCGAGATTACGGATTTGATGAAATCCTTGGCCGAGGCAACACAGCCTGCGGAAAACACATTGGCCGCGGTATTGCGCCATTCGGCAGAGCTTGAAAGCTTGGACGCGCAGGTGGCGTTCCGCTTTGGGGCGACATGGGCCTATCAGGCGATTGTGGACCAACGTATCGCCGTATTGCGGGAAGAACGTTTTAAGGGGCGTCAGACGTTTTATGAATTCATGATGCGCCGTTATGATCCTGCCATGCGCACCGTTAGGTCGACAGAAACGCGACTGACCACATTGGTGGATCGCGCACGTCGCGCAGGGGAATTGTTGCGAACCAAAGT
Source organism: uncultured Rhodobacterales bacterium (assembly GCA_963967125.1). GTDB lineage: Bacteria > Pseudomonadota > Alphaproteobacteria > Rhodobacterales > Rhodobacteraceae > HIMB11. The sequence goes on from CAXACF010000088.1 coordinate 3,782, forward strand.
GGATGTGGAACGATCAGCGCAAAACCAAACATTGCTGGAAAGCATGGACAAACGCGCCGACCTTCAACTGCGTTTGCAAAAAACAGTTGAAGGTCTCTCTGTCGTAGCGATCAGCTATTACGCGGTATCCCTGGTTGGGTATTTGGCCTATCCACTGGCAGAGGTTGTTGGGATGACCAAGGGGGCGCTAACCGCGCTGATCACTCTGCCGGTTGTTGGTGCTGTGTGGTACCTTGTACATCGGATCCGTAAGTCGATGGAGTAGCATCCACCAAGCGATGTGTGATCACTGCGCCAAAGCCAATCGCAAGCAGCGCTGTGATTGGCACAATGCTTAGGCTGGGGATGCCTGATAGGCCCGCACCAATTGTGCATCCGCCGGCCAACACACCACCAAATCCCATCAAGGATGCGCCCGCTGCAAAGCGACCAAAATGGGCTGGTCCATCAAAACTCTGCCAAGACAGGCGGCCCGTTGCTGCTGCCGATAAAAATGCCCCAGCAATCACACCGCCCACAAGTCCAACACCAAATTTGGCACTGACTGATGTGGATGCAAGCGTCCAGAAAATGCTGTCCGTCCAAGGTGATGTGAATGCAATGCTTTCAAAGGCGATAGGGTCAAAATCATCATAAAGGATGAAGCCAGTTCCAACCCATCCTGTAACCACCAGTCCGCCGATGATCGCACCACCAAGTAGGCTGCGAATGCTGGATCCGCTGCGCCAAATGACGGCCGCTGTAATCGCCGCGACAACAATCAAGGGAAGTGTACCGCCAAATGTATCTGAGAGCGAGAGTGCAGCAATGGTTGGTCCGACGTCTCCTGCTGCTGTGCGCAATGGGGATAACACACCTTTTAGGGTCGCATGTGCAACCACTGCAAAGATCAGCAATGCCGTAACAGCGCGTAAATTACCAGTTGCACCCAAGACAGTTAGGCGTCCGACACACCCACGTGTCAGCACCATGCCCGCGCCGAAGGTAAGGCCGCCAAGTACAATCTGAAAAACCGGGAAATCACCCATAAAGCGGTGATCCTCAAAAGTGATGATGTCTGTGTTAACGAAATATTGTGTGCCCAAAACGGCAACTAACAACGCCATTGCCCAAACGCCCGCAGCCTGCGCACGATCTGCTCCGATTAGCGCGCGACGAAAACAGAATTTGACCTGTTCGCTAAATACACCGAACAAAAGGCCAAGCCCAAGTGCAAAGTAATGGCTGGCTTGCGCTGCTGTGAGTGTCTCAAAACCGAATTCTTCAAACATGTCGCTATCCCATAAATCAGAACATTGTTCTCATTTGGGATAGAAAAAACACATTAACAAGGGGGGAATTTATCGCTGATCTGTGCGCGATTAGAATAAATTCTCAAAGGCCGCTGCGGGATGAAACATCGTTCTTGCGCGGCATATATCATCAGAAAAACATCATCAAAAACACGGCGTGGGCGCAAACGATAATCTTATTTGCGCGAATACAGGAAATGAAATGAAATTCTGCTTATCCGCCCGTATGGCTCATGTGACGGGACATCTGTCCCGAAATTGTTTGACGGGAATAATCGAAATCATGCCCCTTGGGTTTGCGTTCAATCGCACGACGGATTGCGGTTTCCAAATGCTGCGTATCGCCTGGATGTTCACGCAACGGGGCACGGAGATCGGCCATGTCTTCTTGGCCCAAGCACATGTATAATTCGCCCGTACATGTCAGACGGACGCGGTTACAGCTTTCGCAGAAGTTATGACTTAGCGGAGTGATGAAGCCGATTTTTTGACCCGTTTCTTCAATCCGCACATAGCGCGCGGGCCCTCCTGATCGTTCGGCCAGGTCTGTCAGCTGATATTGGGTTTCCAATGCGGCGCGCACATCCTCGAGTGACCAATATTGTCCAATCCGATCGGTTTCCCCCATGTCGCCCATTGGCATGACTTCGATCCAGGTCAGGTCCATGTCACGGCTGGCGCACCATTCGGTCATGGTGAACAATTCGTCCTCGTTAAATCCCTTTAGGGCGACAGCGTTGATTTTCACGCGCAAACCTGCGCGCTGTGCTGCATCCAATCCACAGAGCACTTGGGGCAGGCGGCCCCAACGGGTCACACGGGCAAATTTATCCTCATCTAGCGTATCGAGCGATACATTGATCCGCCGCATCCCCGCGGCGTAAAGATCATCTGCAAACCGTTCTAACTGTGATCCATTGGTGGTCAGGGTCAATTCCTTTAACGCCCCGCTGTCCAAATGGCGTGACATCCCGTTAAAGAACGTCATGATGTCGCGTCGCACCAATGGTTCGCCACCTGTAATGCGCAGTTTTTGAACGCCCATCCCCACAAAGGTTGAACACAAACGGTCCAGCTCTTCTAGGGTCAGCAGTTCCTTTTTCGGTAAAAACTGCATGTTCTCTGCCATGCAATACACACAGCGAAAATCGCAGCGGTCAGTGACAGAAACGCGAAGATAAGTGATCGCGCGCGCAAAGGGGTCAATCAACGGTACAGTCATGCGAGTAAGCTAGAGTCAACGCCGCATACTAGCAAGGGCTCAGACATGATTTTCTGGGTCTCGCCTTTGATTTTTACGCGCTCTTGCTCATGTGGCGCGCGGCCTCTTTTCGGGCAAAGGGTTTGAGAGCCGCCCCAAATTTGTTCAGGAAATTTTCCGCACGCGCTGTATCGTGGCGCGACAGATCGCGCACCCACCATGCGATTGCCTTTTGAATGAACCAATCATGATCGTTTACCAGCTCTGCAGCCCAGTCCAAGACACGTTCGCGCGCTTGAATTTCGTAGGGTTTTGGGAAATTCTGTTTTGTGTAGGGCAGGGTGATGACAAAAGCCGCGCGGCGTCGCCACATATGATCCGATGTGATCCATGTTTCCACTTGATCCAAACGGGTAGGGTTGGCCACTACGCGCTTTTGCCCCGCCATGCAGGCGTGATCAGCAATGGCCCAACTGTCGAAATCATCGACCCA
>CAXACF010000089.1:0-6733 GCA_963967125.1 uncultured Rhodobacterales bacterium
GTTTGGCAGCAGAGCGTTTGTTAGAGTTAAAAGAAGCTGAGTTCAGGGCAAAAATACTGTGCCCTCTATAATCCTATAGATACATACTCATCCGGATATATATTAATTCACATAAGCTTGCTCTTAGATACGCAAAAAAGAATAACAATGTAAGATACCAAAACCGGCCCAATTGGGCCGGCATTGTGGTCTTTGTCAAAAATTAGCCTTTCATGGAATCCCAAAAAGATTTCACAGACGAGAAAAAGTTTGAGCTTTCGGGGCTATTTTCTTCGGAAAGTTCCTCGAACTCTCGCAACAGTTCTTTTTGTTTGCTGGTCAAATTGACGGGTGTTTCAACGGACAATTCAATGAACATATCGCCAGTCTGACTAGAGCGAACCGCTGGCATACCTTTGCCGCGCAGGCGCATCTGGCGGCCAGATTGGCTGCCCATCGGCACCTTCACGCGGCTACGGCCGCCGTCGATTGACGGAACTTCGATGTCGCCTCCTAGGGCGGCTGTCACCATTGAAACAGGGACACGGCAATAGAGGTTTATGCTATCGCGCTGAAAGATTTCATGTTCGTCCACTTCGATAAAGATATAGAGATCACCCGTACTACCGCCACGCAATCCTGCTTCGCCTTCGCCAGATAGGCGAATGCGTGTGCCCGTTTCGACACCTGCAGGGATGTTTACACTCAGCGCGCGATCCTTCTCTTTGCGGCCCTGACCGTGGCAGGATTTGCATGGGTTTTTAATGATCTGACCGGCACCCGAACATGTTGGGCAGGTACGTTCAACTGTAAAGAACCCTTGGGTTGCGCGAACTTTACCCATCCCTGCACATGTTGGACAGGTTGCGGGTTCTGAACCGCCTTCGGCACCACTGCCATTACATTCGTCACAAGCGACAGACGTTGGAACATTGATCGTTTTTTGCAGACCGTTATATGCTTCTTCCAACGTGATGCGCAGATTATACCGTAAATCCGCACCACGTGTCGCGCGGTTGCGGCCACCGCCGCGTCCGCCACCCATAAAGTCGCCAAATAAATCGTCAAAAACATCTGAAAACGCGCTGGAAAAATCGCCTTGGCCAGGGCGTTGTCCACCACCACCCATTCCGCCTTCGAATGCAGCATGACCATAACGATCGTACGCCGCCTTTTTGTCCGCGTCTTTTAGAACATCGTAGGCTTCATTGGCTTCTTTGAATTGCGCTTCTGCGTTTGGATTGTCAGCATTGCGGTCAGGATGAAGTTCTTTGGCTTTTGTGCGAAAGGCTTTCTTGATCTCATCTGCTGACGCGCCCCGCGCGATCCCCAGCACATCGTAGTAATCTTTTTTAGACACCGATTGCGCCTCCTTCAGAATACTTGCGCCGACCCGATGGTATCAGGCCGGCGCGTCGTTTGATCAATGACTTAGCGTTTGTCGTCGCCTAGGTCCTCAAAGTCGGCATCAAGGATGTCATCATCCCCGCCGTCCTCTTGGCCCATATCCATCGGACCTTGATCATCGCCTTCTTGGCTTGCCTTATAGATCGCTTCACCTAGGCGCATGGACGCTTCGGTGACGTTTTGAATGCCAGATTTAATTTTATCGGCATTTTCATTCTCAAGCTCGTCTTTCAAAGCGGCAACCGCCAATTCGATCGCTTCGATGGTGGATGGATCAACCTTATCACCATGCTCTTCGATTGATTTTTCAGTTGCGTGGATCAAGCTTTCCGCTTGGTTCTTGGCTTCGATCAATTCACGACGTGCCTTATCCGCATCTGCGTTCTCTTCGGCCTCGCGAACCATGCGATCAATGTCATCATCTGACAATCCGCCTGAGGCTTGGATCGTGATGTTTTGCTCTTTGCCTGTTCCTTTATCTTTCGCAGAAACAGACACAATGCCGTTTGCGTCGATGTCAAAGGTCACTTCGATCTGTGGCATACCACGTGGTGCTGGTGGGATGTCTTCTAGGTTGAACTGGCCCAAGATTTTGTTGTCGGCGGCCATTTCGCGTTCGCCCTGGAATACGCGAATTGTTACAGCGTTTTGGTTATCTTCGGCGGTTGAAAATACCTGCGACTTTTTCGTTGGGATCGTCGTGTTGCGATCAATCAGGCGTGTAAACACACCGCCCAAAGTTTCGATGCCCAATGACAATGGGGTTACGTCCAGTAGAACAACGTCCTTGACGTCGCCCTGCAAAACGCCCGCCTGAATTGCCGCGCCCATGGCAACAACTTCATCTGGGTTTACGCCTTTATGCGGTTCTTTGCCAAAGAACTTGGAAACTTCTTCCGTTACCTTTGGCATACGTGTCATACCGCCGACCAAGACGACTTCGTCGATGTCTGATGTTGTAATGCCCGCGTCCTTCAATGCTGCCTGACATGGTTTGATTGACGCTTTGATCAGATCACCAACCAATGATTCAAGCTTCGCACGTGTCAGCTTTAGAACCAAGTGTAACGGTTGGCCAGTTGCACCATCCATCGAGATGAACGGCTGGTTGATCTCAGTTTGGCTTGCAGATGACAATTCGATCTTGGCCTTTTCTGCAGCTTCTTTCAAACGCTGTAGGGCCATTTTGTCTTGTGTCAGATCAACGCCATTTTCTTTTTTGAACTCTTCTGCCAGGTAGTTGACGATGCGCATGTCAAAGTCTTCACCACCAAGGAATGTGTCACCATTCGTTGATTTCACTTCAAACAGACCGTCGTCGATTTCCAAGATGGTTACGTCGAATGTACCGCCGCCAAGATCATAGACAGCGATTGTTTTTGTTTCTTTTTTGTCCAAACCATAAGCCAAAGCAGCAGCTGTTGGTTCGTTGATGATACGCAGTACTTCAAGACCTGCGATCTTACCCGCATCTTTTGTTGCCTGACGCTGCGCATCGTTGAAATATGCCGGTACTGTGATTACAGCCTGTGTGACTTCTTCACCCAAATAGCTTTCGGCGGTCTCTTTCATCTTTTGCAAGGTGAAAGCAGAAATTTGTGAAGGAGAATATTTTTCGCCCTGCGCCTCAACCCATGCATCGCCGTTACCACCGTTGACAACGTTGTAGGGGAGGTTCTTCAAGTCTTTTGCCAAATCGGCGTCATCCACGCGGCGGCCAATTAAACGTTTCACACCAAACACTGTGTTTGACGGGTTTGTAACGGCCTGACGTTTTGCAGGCTGCCCAACAAGGCGTTCGTCATTTGCGAATGCAACGATTGATGGCGTTGTGCGTGCGCCTTCTGCGTTTTCAATCACGCGTGGTTGAGAGCCATCCATGATAGCAACACAACTGTTTGTCGTACCCAGGTCGATACCAATAACTTTTCCCATTTTGATCCCTTTCTTAATTAGGCGATATCATACAACACGAACCCATTATGGCATTAGCGCTGCGTTATCGTGTGTCCGAGATTTTCATCGTTCAAACCACGACAGCGGGTATATAGGCAGGCATTTGCGCAACTGCAAGCTTTGGGGGCAATAGTTTCAAGCTTAATTGATGAAATTTGACTTATTGGATAGATTTTTACCGGTGGTTATATCGGCTACAGCGATTTAACCAAGCTTGATCCAGATTTTTTTCATTTATTTTGTTCTGTACATTTTAGTAAATAAGAAAGGTGAACGTTATTTTGAACAGATGCTTCAAGTACCGGTTGTATTGTGCGTCGCTGAGAAATCTTAAATCTGCGTGGTTGGTTAATAGCATGAAACAATGTGTTCCGGTCGAATATGGCTGGCGATTTGTCTGGCAGTGACTGGCAATGATGTATGCTAAAAGAATAGGAAAAACCGCTTACGGTGCGCACAACGAAAATAGTGCGAATCGTCACGCCGTACACTCCCAACTGTGGAACATTGACAGAAACGCTGATGCGGATAACATACTTCGTAAAGTCGATGTAAAGATAGACATCAACGGAACTGTATGCGACCGAAGTATTTCGCTCACGACACTGTTCAGGACTATTCAACACATTTGCGGCACAGAGCTAACCGATGATGGCTGTTTGGTTGTTGCAAGAATTATTTGTCTGAACTAATTCTTGCATCATTACGGTGGAAAGTTTCCTATTCCTTGAGGAAAACAGAGCGTTACTTCCTTTTTTCTTAAACCGTGGCGAAGAAAGAAATTTAAATGGGTTGCAACTTGGACTACGCATATATCGTTTCTGTAATTCGTGATCTTGCTTTGACAGCTGGTAACGAAATTATCAAGGTGTATGACTCGGGTGATTTCGGAGTTGATACCAAATCCGATGATAGCCCCGTTACAAGGGCAGATCGCGCAGCCGATGAGATTATTTCAGCGGGTTTAAAGGCATCTTTTCCAGACATCGCGCTTGTTACAGAGGAACAGTCCGACACCCATGACGTAACAGCCAAAACATTTTTCATTGTCGATCCTTTGGATGGGACAAAAGAATTCATCAAACGTCGCGGTGAATTCACGGTAAATATCGCTCTTGTGGAAAATGGGGTTCCTACCTTGGGTGTTGTTTATGCGCCTGCGATCGGTCGATTGTTTTATACGGACGAAAATGGTCAGACAGTAGAAGAGTTGGGGGCCCATCGTGTTGGGCAAATTGGTGAAACCAACGTGCTTACAGTAAGTGCCGCGGATAATTCTGCCCTAACGGTTGTTGCCTCAAAATCCCATCGCGATCAGGCGACGGAAGATTATATTTCAAGATACCAGATAAAAGATATGACCGGTGCAGGTTCATCGCTTAAATTCTGCTTGGTTGCATCTGGTGAAGCAGATTTTTACCCAAGGTTAGGGCGCACGATGGAATGGGATACCGCAGCAGGGCATGCGGTTGTACTTGGTGCTGGTGGTCAGGTACTTGATTTCGACACACAGCTCCCGTTGATGTACGGCAAAAATGGATTTGAAAACCCGTTCTTTGTCGTTATGTCACCCAAGGTCAAATTACGTTAATCCACAGGGCGCAAACCGTGTTCTCTGCTAGTGTAGCAAGTGTAGCGCAAATTGTGCCGCCTAATTTTGTCATTCGTGAAACTGAGCTGAAGTCTGTATTATCATTCATCGCGGATACACAGGGGCGATCCCAAACAACATTCACAGACAACGTTGTAAATCCAGTAGATTTGGCCTTTGGCCGGGTTTACGACCCTGCATTAGAGGCCAAGGCAAAGGCGATCTACACAAAAGATTATGAAATTTTTGGGTTTGGCGATTACGCTGCCTGAGTACGATAAGCTTCCGTCAAAATCGTATATAATGTACCTGCATCCGTGTTGGCGCGCAGTTTAGAACAGACACCGTTATCCCGTAATGTCCGCGACACAAGAGCCAACGCCTTTAGATGTTCAACACCCGCGTTTTCAGGTGCAAATAGCGAAAATACAATGTCCACTGGTTGGCGATCTGCTGCACCAAAATCCACGGGCTTTTCTAGCAAAACAAATGTCCCACAAACGCAGTTTGCGTCTGAGAGGCGAGCATGAGGAAGCGCAACTCCATTGCCAACACCTGTTGGTCCCAATGACTCACGTTCAACCAGCGCATCTAATGTAAGCGACTGCTCAAATCCGTACGAGATATTTGCGATCTCGCTGACATCTTGCAAAAGGCGTTTTTTGCTTGAAGCGGCGGTGATTACTCGTACCGCTTCAGGCTTTAGCAAATCAAACAATTCCATAGAAACTTAATTCCCCCAAGCGTAACTATGGATAGGATTTACGGTTCTATCCAACCTACGTTTCCGTCATCGCGACGATAAACGACATTTACGCTTTGTTTGCCCTCGTTTTTAAAAACCAAAAACGGAGCACCTGATAATTCAAGCTGCATGACCGCTTCACCAACAGAAATAGAAGGAATTTTTGTTTCCATCTCAGCGATGATTATGGGTTGCAGTGAATCGGGCTCCGAATCCTCGTTTGCATCATCTGAGGCAAGGATATACGAGGAAGCTTCCAAGAGTTCAACTGGGTTTGGACGTTCTTTGTGGTGGTCCTTTAGTCTGCGTTTGTAGCGGCGCAGTTGTTTTTCCATTTTCTCGCAGCAACTATCAAATGCGGAATATATTTCTGGATTAGACGCTTTTGCCTGTGCCGTTAGGCCTGTCGATAGGTGTACCGTTGTTTCACACACGTATTCATGCCCGCTTTTTGAAAATACGATATTTGCGTCAGTCGGTCGCTCGGCGTATTTGATGACCGCATCACCGAGTTCGTTTTTGACATGAGTTTGTAGGGCTTGACCGATATCGATATGCATTCCAGAAATTTGATAACGCATTGTAACTCCTTTAATAATTCACGAAACAACCACGTGCCCAAAGGCATTACCACATCGCGGGCGTAGTGGACGTCCGTATCAGGAAATGGCAGAGAACAAGAGGGGACGTTTACATCCATTTTCTTGGCAAAAGACTCGCCTAGAAAACTTCTCTACCCCTTTATAGAAGGCGACGAAGGGGCCTTGTGTCAACCTTAAGATCGAATTTTTGTAATTTGGATCAAACGATTTTAAAATTATCACCCAGATAAACACGTTTCACGTTTGCATCTGAAACAACTTCATCGGCCGTTCCAGACATAAGAACTTTTCCATCATGTAGGATGTATGCACGATCCACGATTTCCAAGGTTTCTCGCACATTGTGATCCGTAATCAGAACACCAATACCACGCGTTTTCAGGTCCGAAACTAAATCACGAATGTCGCTGACTGAAATCGGATCAACGCCAGCAAACGGTTCGTCTAACAGTA
>CAXACF010000090.1:0-6730 GCA_963967125.1 uncultured Rhodobacterales bacterium
TTGCTGCGGCTGGGTGCATTGGCCAAGCGAGCTTCGCCCTGACCCGCTGCCAAACCAACAGTGTCTGATGCCCGTTTCAGCGCGGCTTCGGTCATTTCGGTCGAATGCGCATACCCTGTGACTTCGCCGCGAACGGCCCGCAAACCAAACCCTTCGCTGGCGTCAAAATTTGCAGACTTTAGTCGACTATCGTCCAACATCAAATTCTCGGACCTGCGACGTTCGATGAATAGTTCACCATCATCCGCACCCGCACAGGTGTTTTTCAGAATATTCAGGGCCTCAGATCGATCAAAATACTGTTCGAATGGATTGAAATCTGTGTCTGACATGCGCCGATCCTCATTATATTCGTCATTTTGAAGATAAAAATTCAATTAGCGTCCGTTTGACGCAAGCTTAAATCTTTATTTCTGTGAATAAATATGGTTTTAAGCGCGGTGAATACAACGGGATTCCTTTCAAAGTTCGGCTTTGAGAGCCGTTTTAGTTGGAATAATTGAAACCGATCAGGGTGTAAAATGCGACTGAAATCACTTGTTACTGGCCTAGCGGCTATGTTTGCGGCGGCCCCTGCGATTGCGCAGGAAGGTTTGCAAATCATCGGAGTTCCCACTGACAAAGGTCTTGGCTTTCAGCCGGCAGCGACAGAATTGGCGCGCGACCTTCAGTGGTTGGATGGTATGATTCTTTGGATCATCACAGCAATCTCAATCTTTGTGGTTGGGCTATTGGCGATCGTTATCGTGCGTTACAATCGTCGCGCCAACCCAGAGCCAGCCTCATTTACACACAACACCCCAATCGAAGTGTTGTGGACTGTTGGCCCGATCTTGATTCTATTGTTCATCGGATCGTTCTCTCTTCCAGTGTTGTTCAAGCAACAGGAAATCCCAGAAGGGGAAGTGAACATCAAAGTCACAGGATATCAGTGGTACTGGGGTTACGAGTACACAGATCACGATTTCGAATTCGACAGCTACATGATTGGTCAACCGGCGACTGTTGGCAACTATGTTCTGACTGACGAAGTTGAAGCGGCCTTGGTCGAGGCGGGCTATTCGCGCAACGAATTCCTATTGGCAACAGACACAGCCGTGGTTGTTCCAGTAAACAAAACAGTTGTCATGACCGTAACTGCCGCGGACGTTATCCATTCATGGACAATCCCTGCGTTCGGTGTAAAGCAAGACGGCGTTCCAGGACGTTTGGCGCAGCTTTGGTTCAAAGCTGAAAAAGAAGGCGTATACTTCGGCCAGTGTTCTGAACTATGCGGCAAGGACCACGCATACATGCCAATCACAGTCAAAGTCGTAAGCGAAGAAGCCTACGAAGACTGGCTGAAGGGTGCAAAAGAAGAGTATGCAAGCGCACCTGCTTCATACGCAGTTGCCTCTAACTAAGATCCTATTCCCCAAGCGCCTGTTGGTGGTTGGGGATCAGTTTATGTAACGGATAAAGCGACCGAAATGAGCGACGCAAGCCTACATAATGTGACCCATGAAAACGAAGCGCAGTTTGGCGATTATTTCGCATTGTTGAAACCGCGTGTTATGACGTTGGTGGTGTTCACGGCCTTTGTTGGGTTGTTGGCGGCCCCCGTTTCGGTCCATCCGTTTGTCGGATTTACCGCGATTTTGTTCATCGCGCTGGGCGGTGGTGCCTCGGGTGCATTGAATATGTGGTTTGATGCAGACATTGACGCAGTGATGCGTCGCACAAAAAAACGCCCAATTCCTGCAGGCAAAGTCACCGCGGATGAGGCCAAGGCATTTGGCATCGCGCTTTCTGGCATCTCGGTTGTGATGCTGGGGCTTGCCACCAATTGGTATGCGGCAGGGTTGTTGGCGTTTACGATTTTCTTCTACGTTGTGATCTACACAATGTGGCTAAAGCGTTGGACCCCGCAAAACATCGTTATCGGTGGTGCGGCGGGCGCTTTCCCTCCGATGATCGGATGGTTGGCGGCAACGGGCAGCATGTCAATCGAAGCAGTATTGATGTTTACATTGATCTTTATGTGGACGCCCCCGCATTTCTGGGCCTTGGCCTTGTTTATGCGCAACGACTACGACGATGCAGAAGTGCCGATGTTAACAGTGACACATGGACGTCGCGCCACACGTAATCACATTTTGGGTTACACAGTGTTGTTGGCCATCTTGGCGATTGCCACAGGGTTCACATCAATTGGTGGTGTCTTTTATCTAACCGTCGCGATTGTGTTGAATACGCAGTTCCTGTGGGGTGCGATCAAAATCTGGCGCCGTGATGAAGACGCATCAGAGGCCGATAATTTTGCGGTTGAACGCAAATTCTTTAAACTTTCACTACTGTATCTATTTGCGCATTTCGGTGCGATCCTGCTTGAGGCTGGATTGACCCGCTATGGAATTGAGGTGCTGTAATGAACTTCCCAAAAGAACACGAACTACATCAACGCCGTAAGGGCCGTAATCTTGGCCTGGGCCTTGTATTGGTTGCATTTGTTGCGATTGTTTTCGGCCTAACTGTCGTTAAAGTATCGGGTGATATTTCAGGCGCTATCGCGGGCGAGGTCGGACGATGAGCGCGATTGACCCCAAGAAAAAAACAGCCTTGCAGGCCCTGACATTGGTGGTTGTGATGGGCGCGCTGGCGTGGGCGTCTGTGCCATTTTATGACTGGTTCTGTCGCGTAACCGGATTTGGTGGTGTCACGAATACGGCCGAGGCGGGATCTGATGTAATTTTGGATCGCACTATTAAGGTGCGTTTTGATGCATCGCTTGAGCGCGATATGCCATGGGAGTTCAAACCCATGCAGCGTCAAATGGAAGTAAAAATTGGTGAAACAGGCTTGGCGTTTTATGAGGCTTATAACCCATATGACCGCCCAATCGCTGGGTCAGCGTCCTATAATGTAACCCCCTACGAAGCGGGTGCATTTTTCACGAAAATTGACTGTTTCTGCTTTGAAGAGCAGGTTTTGCAACCCGGCGAACGTGTGCAAATGCCTGTTACCTTCTTTGTGGACCCGGAATTGGTAGACGACCGCGATGCGAAATATACCAAAGTCATCACATTGTCGTACACCTTTTATGAAATCGATCTGCCCGAGGAGACAGCACTTGTTTCACCGGATACAGATGAACTAACGAAACTTAACTAAACCTTCCGACGAGGGATCAAAATGGCGCATGTAAAAAATCACGACTATCATATTCTAAACCCATCGCTCTGGCCGCTTCTGGGCTCTGTCTTTGCATTCATAATGCTTTTCGGCGCAACAGTTGCGATGAAGGGCGAAACAACGATCCTAGGTGGAATGATTACCATTTCTGGTCCCTGGATGGGGCTTATCGGTTTTGTTGGCGTTCTATACGTCATGTTCGGTTGGTGGGCTGACACAGTTGCCGAAAACAAAGTTGGCGACCACACACCCGTTGTTTTGATTGGCCTACGCTATGGTTTCATCCTGTTCATCATGTCAGAGGTGATGTTCTTTGCTGCGTGGTTCTGGTCATTCTTCAAACACGCGATGTACCCAATGGGTGAAATGAGCCCGATGGTTGATGGTGTTTGGCCACCCGTTGGCATCGAAACATTTGACCCATGGCACCTACCATTGATCAACACATTGATCCTATTGTGTTCAGGTGCCGCGGCAACATGGGCGCACCACGCAATGGCGCATGAAGGCAACCGCAAAGATATGGTCAACGGTTTGGCGATTGCTGTGGCACTTGGCCTGATCTTCACAGTGTTCCAGGCTTATGAATATCAGCACGCAGCCTTTGGGTTCTCTGGAAACATTTATGGCGCTAACTTCTTTATGGCGACTGGTTTCCACGGCTTCCACGTGATTGTTGGCACCATCTTCTTGTTCATCTGTATGCTACGTGCGATGCGCGGCCACTTTAGCAAAGAGTCCCACTTGGGCTTTGAAGCGGCGGCATGGTACTGGCACTTTGTTGACGTTGTTTGGTTGTTCCTATTCGCTGCAGTCTATGTCTGGGGCGGCTAATCGACCAACATGTTATGCATGTAAATTATGAATGAAAGCGCGCGAAGTCCAACTTCGCGCGTTTCCTACTTGGGGGACAGTGGTGCGGCGCACAATTTTTATTCTGATTATCGGTCTGGCGGGGATTGCGGTTTTGCTATCGCTGGGGACATGGCAGGTCCAACGCCTTGCTTGGAAGGAGAGTATTCTTGCCGAGATCGATGCGAAAATTTCGGGTACTCCAACCACTCTTCCCCTTTCGCCAAGTGAAGAGGCGCACAAATACCAACCTGTCGAAGTTTCAGGACGTTTCCTTGAAACCCGTATCCGTGTGTTGGTAAGCCAGAAACTGATCGGGGCAGGTTATCGCATTATTCAACCGTTTCAGACCGCGGAGCGTGTCATTCTAGTTGACCGAGGGTTTGTCAAAATTGACCAAACCGAAGATCTGCGAAACGATACGGCAACGGTTCTGGGAAATTTGCATTGGCCGGATGAAGTAGATGAATATACCCCAGAACCTGACCTAAGGCGGGACATATGGTTTGCGCGCGACGTCCCAGCACTTGCAAAGGCATTGAACGCTGATCCTGTACTGGTGATCGCGCGCGAAATAACTCCCAGCAGTGAAAAAGTTTCGCCGATCCCTATTTCCAGCAGTGGTATTCCGAACGATCATCTGCAATATGCAATTACATGGTTTTCGCTTGCCGCTGTTTGGGCAGGGATGAGCGGCCTTTTCCTTTTTGGGACACGCAGAAGAAAGAGTTAAGAGACATGAAATATATCTCAACCCGCGGCAATGCACCGATCCTTAGCTTCGAAGAAGCGATGCTCACGGGCTTGGCACGTGATGGGGGGCTTTATGTACCGGAAACTGTGCCAACTCTTTCTCATGCCGATATCGCCGCGATGGCGGGCAAATCCTATGAAGAGATCGCGTTTCAAGTTATGCGCCCCTTTGTTGGGGATACCTTCACAGATGCGGAATTCACGGACATTATTGCAAAGGCCTATGCAAACTTTGGCCATTCTGCGCGCGCGCCGATGGTGCAATTAGATAACAACCATTTCTTGCTAGAGCTTTTCCACGGTCCAACCCTTGCATTCAAAGATTTCGCAATGCAGTTGATCGGTCAGTTGTTTCAGGTGGCACTAAACCGCCGGGGGGATCGTGTCACCATCGTGGGCGCAACCAGTGGTGATACAGGCAGCGCCGCGATCGAGGCGTTTCGCGGTCTGGATGCAGTGGATGTGTTCATCCTTTACCCACACGGGCGCGTGTCAGAGGTACAGCGCCGCCAAATGACCACACCAACGGAATCGAATGTGCACGCCTTGGCGGTTGATGGCACCTTTGATGACTGCCAATCCCGCCTAAAGGATATGTTCAATGATTTTGAATTCCGCGATGGTGTGAAACTCGCGGGTGTGAATTCCATCAACTGGGCGCGTGTTTTGGCGCAAGTTGTCTATTACTTCTCATCCGCGGTTCAACTTGGCGCGCCACATCGCAAGATCAGCTTTACCGTGCCAACAGGCAACTTTGGGGATATCTTTGCGGGCTATATTGCTAAACGCATGGGGCTTCCGATTGATCGTTTGGTTGTGGCCACAAACCAAAACGATATTTTGCATCGCTGCCTTAGCACGGGTGAATACCGCATGGGCGACGTGATCCCATCCATTAGCCCGTCGATGGATATTCAGATCAGTTCAAATTTTGAACGCGCGATGTTTGATGCCTATGATCGGGATGGGGCCGCGATTGCCAACGTGATGAATGAATTGAAAAGCAATGGCGGCTTTGCTCTGTCGCAGGGTGTTATGGATGCATTGCGCGAAAACTTTGACAGTGGCCGCGTAAGCGAGGCAGAAACATCCGCCGAAATCACCCACAGTCTGGCTACGCATGCCGAGCTTTTGTGTCCGCACAGCGCAATCGGAACCCATGTTGCAGACCGCCTGCGTGATACGAATACGCCCATGATCACCTTGGCCACAGCCCATCCTGCGAAATTCCCCGATGCGGTTCACGCCGCAACAGGCATTCGCCCCCCTTTACCCCCGCGCATGTCCGACCTATTTGAGCGGGACGAACGCGTGACCCGCGTTGACAACAACCTTGATGCGCTAAAGGCCATTGTAAAAGATCGGATCGCAAATTGAGCATTCAGCACCACACATTGCCCAATGGGTTTCAAATCGTAACCGAGCATATGCCAGGGCTTGAATCCGTGGCACTTGGGGTTTGGGTGATGGCCGGTGGGCGAAACGAAACACAATCCCAAACGGGAATCGCGCATTTTCTGGAACATATGGCATTCAAAGGCACCCGCACACGCAGTGCTGTGAACATCGCCGAAGCGATTGAGGATGTGGGCGGATATATCAACGCCTATACCTCGCGCGAGGCGACAGCCTATTACCTACGCCTGTTGCGCCAAGATGTACGTTTGGGCGTGGATATTCTGGCCGATATTTTGCGCAACTCTGTCTATGACCCGCGCGAGGTCGAGGTTGAGCGCGGCGTGATCCTGCAGGAAATTGGTCAAACCTTGGATACCCCTGATGATATTATTTTTGATTGGCTTCAGGAAACCGCCTATCCCCAACAATCCTTGGGACGATCAATCCTTGGTCCATCTGATAATGTCGCGCGCTTTGGTCGGGATGATTTGATTCAATTCGAGTCCTCCCATTATTCACCAGATCGCATGGTATTTGCTGCTGCGGGTGGCATTGA
>CAXACF010000091.1:0-6691 GCA_963967125.1 uncultured Rhodobacterales bacterium
GCAACTTGGTCAACACCCGCCAAATGGGGATGTGCCGCAACCATCGCCTGACGCAATTGCGCAAGGCTGTCATAAGGCAGTTTTGCATCCAATTCCGCTGACAGGGCACGTAGGATCGCCCAGTTTTCCTTGGCCTCACCCGGTGCAAACCCTGCACGCATGGCCAGTTGTGGGCGCCCTTCTGTGTTCACAAACAAACCATTTTCTTCGGTATAGGCTGCCGCAGGCAGGATTACGTCCGCACGGTGTGCGCCGCGATCCCCATGGCTGCCTTGGTAGATGACGAATGCGCCTTCGCCGATTTCAACTTCATCCGCGCCAAGGTTATAGATCACTTCGGCAGCATTGACGCCGTCCATGCCATTGTCGTTGACCGCGTTGACATCCATCGCACCAACGCGTCCCGCAGCAGTGTGCAGAACCATCAATTTGCTGTTCGTCTCTGCCGCCAATTGCATCGCCGCGCCAAGTACCGCTGACCCATCCGCCTCGCGAAGGGCGCCTTGGCCAACGATCACAACAGAAGACGCATCCTTGACCGCGCCATACTCTTTTCCAAGTAGGCTGTTCAATGCCGCACGATCTGTACCGACATGCGCATAATCATAAGTTAGATCAACCGCCTCACCCACAAGGCCGATGTTTGCGCCATTGGCCCATGCCTTGCGAATGCGGGCGTTTAGAACAGGCGCCTCATCCCGCGGATTTGTGCCGATCAATTGAATGAATTGCGCGCTATCCACGTCTTCGATCGTGGCAGTGCCGACATAACCTGAACGGTTGCCCGCTGGCAATTTGGCCCCATCTGTGCGGCATTCCACAACGCCGCCCAAACCCTCGATTAGGTTTTTCAGGGCAAAGGCCGCCTCGGTTGAGGACAGATCCCCGACCAAACCTGCAACATTTTTGCCCTTCATCGCGCTGGCGGCTGCGCCCAATGCCTCGGGCCAAGATGCGGGGCGCAATTTGCCGTTTTCGCGGATGTATGGGCGATCCAAACGCTGACGGCGCAGACCATCCCAAACGAACCGTGTTTTATCCGAAATCCATTCTTCGTTCACACCATCATGGTTGCGCGGCAGAATGCGTTTTACTTCACGCCCTTTAGTGTCAACGCGAATATTCGCGCCCATTGCGTCCATCACATCGATTGTTTCAGTTTTCGTCAATTCCCAAGGACGCGCCGTGAAGGCATAGGGTTTTGATGTCAGGGCACCAACAGGGCACAAATCAATGATGTTGCCCTGCATGTTGCTATCCAATGTCTGGTTCAGATAGCTGGTGATTTCGCTGTCTTCGCCGCGGCCCGTTTGGCCCATCTGTGTGATGCCCGCAACCTCGGTTGTGAAACGCACACAGCGCGTACAGCTGATGCAGCGCGTCATTGTGGTTGCAACCAAAGGACCCAAATCCAAATCGGTTGAGGCGCGCTTGATTTCATTATAGCGGCTGTCCGCCATGCCATAGGCCATCGCCTGATCCTGCAGATCGCATTCCCCGCCCTGGTCACAAATCGGGCAATCCAGTGGGTGGTTAATCAGCAAAAATTCCATCACGCCTTCGCGCGCCTTTTTCACCATGGGTGAATTGGTTTTCACAACAGGCGGCTGTCCCTCGGGACCTGGGCGCAAATCGCGCACCTGCATTGCGCATGATGCGGCGGGTTTGGGCGGGCCGCCCACGACCTCGACCAAACACATACGGCAGTTTCCCGCAATCGACAAACGTTCGTGATAACAGAAACGCGGCACTTCAATCCCTGCTACTTCACAGGCTTGGATCAGCGTCATTGCGCCATCCACTTCCACTTCGTTCCCGTCGATGATGATTTTCTTTAGGTCGGTCATCGCATTCACTTCTTAATCTGCCGCATCCATTGGGGGCGGTCGTTTCTAGTTGATGTCACGCGCACAGGGCGTGGACGCAAAAGAGGCGCAAGTTGAAAAAGCGCCTCAACGCGCGCCATAAATGTCCGAAAAATGCCAATCATTCTGGATCGCACCTTCCCGCTAGGGTCAAAGAACGGTTCGACAACGATATCGCCTCGTCGTCAGGACCGATTGACCAAATGATGTCTGATGTTCCAAACTGCTCGATGCAGTAAATCGTCGCCTCATACCGGGCCGCTTCACGTGCGCCCGCAATTGATTTTGCAGCATTCCGTATACGTACGGAGAAGCCATGGGGGTCCACACTGCTCTTAGTCGCGCGGCCCGCAAAGTAGTGTCCGTCAAATTTCACCGCATTGACGTTGCGGATGGTGCCAGAACAGCCTGCAAGGATGAGTGCGCAGGTGCCCGCAATCAAAAATGGCCGGCCCGCCCCAAGCATACGCTTGGTCGTTTCTTGCGATACGATATGTCGGGCCAAGCTCTTCATTTTATTCCGGTTTCAGTGCCGCACGATAGGCGATGTTAATAATGAACCCTGATAGGAATTCCTGCTCGCTTAGGGTCGCAGATCCATCAAGGTCGGCATACATCATGTTTGCCATCATCGATGCTGATTGTTCTTGGGCGGTGATCACCTGATCATCATTGCGATCCCAGAAATCAAACACGAATTTTTGCGCTGTTTCAAAGCCTTGGACATTGCCAGTTTCTTCAGCCAGCTGAGAGAAACCAAAGTCCCAACCCATGAATTCCGCACGATCAATTGTCCCGCTATCATCAGCGTCCATCGAAACACGTGCCAATTCGGCGTATTCCAGCATTTCGATCATCGTCAATTGCCCATCTTCATTCGCATCTGATGAGGCAAACCCAAGGCTAGCCAATCGGCGCCCCTCAGGTTCCTGATCTGCAAATGCAGGTAGAGCAAGTACCGCGCTTAAAATCAACGCGGGGCAAATTTTGGATACGTTCATGTTAGTCCCTCCTTTACGTTTTCCAAAAAAACATCCGACACTGCTTTTCTTGGTTTGAAAGGAAGTTTCACCGCATCCCATTTCATATCCCACAAGCCGTCATTTTCACCAATGATCGCCTCATGAAAGTGCTGATGCCAAGGCATCAACGCACTCAACACACGGGCACATCCCATTTGCCCGTTGGTCACATTCAGATCACCGCCTGAATACGTATGAGTGCGATCAAAAATCAAAATCTTTACTCTGCTGCCATGGCGCCTGTGCGCCCTGTTTGCTGCGCCTTGATCCGATCCTCAATTTCTTCGCGGAAATTACGGATCAAACCTTGGATTGGCCATGCAGCCGCATCGCCAAGTGCACAAATTGTATGTCCTTCGACCTGCTTGGTCACATCCCAAAGCATGTCGATTTCTTCTGGGTTCGCCTCGCCTTTGACCAGACGATCCATCACACGCATCATCCAACCTGTCCCTTCACGACAAGGGGTACATTGACCACAGCTTTCGTGTTTATAGAATTTGGAGAGGCGCCAGATCGCTTTGATGATATCAACGGATTTATCCATGACGATCACGGCCGCGGTTCCCAAGCCTGATCCCAAATCACCGCGCAGGTAATCGAAATCCATGATCGCGTCGCGCATGTTTTCACCGCGCACACAGGGTACCGATGACCCGCCCGGGATCACGGCCAACAAATTGTCCCATCCGCCGCGAATGCCGCCGCAATGGGTTTCGATCAACTCTTCGAAACTGATCGACATGGCCTCTTCCACCACGCAGGGGTGGTTCACGTGGCCCGAAATCGCGAACAATTTGGTGCCTGCATTGTTTTGACGACCAAATCCCGCAAACCATTCTGGTCCACGGCGCAAAATTGTTGGCACCACTGCAATGGATTCAACATTGTTCACAGTGGTTGGGCATCCATAAAGCCCCGCACCCGCAGGAAACGGAGGTTTCATCCGCGGCATGCCCTTTTTACCTTCTAGGCTTTCGATCAATGCGGTTTCTTCACCGCAGATATAGGCCCCTGCCCCGTGGTGTAGGTAAAGGTCAAAATCCCAGCCTGACTTGGCCGCGTTTTTCCCAAGAAGACCCGCATCATACGCCTCATCAATGGCATTTTGCAGCGCTTCTTTTTCGCGGATGTATTCACCGCGGATATAAATATAGCAGGCGTTTGCATTCATCGCGAATGATGCAATCAGCGCCCCTTCGATCAGCGTGTGCGGATCGTGGCGCATGATTTCGCGGTCTTTACAGGTGCCTGGCTCTGATTCATCTGCGTTGATCACCAAATATGCTGGGCGACCATCGCTTTCTTTTGGCATGAATGACCATTTCAGCCCGGTCGGGAACCCCGCACCACCGCGACCACGCAGGCCAGAGGCCTTCATCTGATCAATGATCCAATCACGACCATTTTGGATAATTTTCGCAGTGCCATCCCAATGACCACGGGCCATTGCACCTTTGAGCGTACGATCATGCATCCCGTAGAGATTAGTAAAGATCCGATCCTGGTCCTTTAGCATGTGACAATCATCCTTTGTTCGCTTGGCGCTTGCGCCAAATTTGTGCAGTTACAACCATCGCCCAAAACAGCGCGGCCAAAACCAGCAGATCGATCAAAATCGCAAAGCGACCCGATAGACCGATCTGCGGTCCGATATACTGAGCAGCAATCCAAAATAACATCGATCCAGCAATGACAAGCGCCACGATGCGCCCCTGTTTGGATAGATGTTGTTCGTCGTGCTGCTCCATCATGCTCTCCTAGTACACGTCTCCATCAGAAACGCGTTTGGAAAACTCTGTTTCTTGGCCAGAGGCCAGTTTGCGGGCCTGTTCGACCCAATTATCGCGGCTGACACGGCCCTTGAACCCCGCCAGATTATCGTTGACCCAGGCCACCTCTGCTGCGCTCCAACCTGCGATTTGATCGAAATGATAAAATCCAAGCTCGTTCAACATGATTTCAAGCTTTGGCCCAACACCCTTGATCATTTTCAGGTCATCCGCCCCACCATCACGCGCGCCACTTAGGGCCTCGGGACGGACCGCATCTTCAACTGCTTCGACCTCTGGGGCCTGCGCAACAGGTGCTGTTACAGATGCAGGTTCCGCAGCAGGTGCAGGTGCAGTTTCTGGCGCAGAAGGCGCCGCGCTGGTTTCATTTGGCTGAACCAGCGGTTTTAACTCGGAACAGAAAATCCATCCCAATAACAAACCAACTACAATAAAGACCACTGCGCCCATGAAGATCGACGCAAGCATTCCCAATTCAATGAGAAACAAACAGACAGCAAGCACAACCACACCAGATGCCGCTGCTAGGATCCAGCAGCCGCTTTGGCAGGATGTTGAACTTATAGGTTTATTCATTTCATTACTCCCATGTGTTTATAAAAACGTCAGTAGACGTCCCCTTTCTTAACACGGGAAGAGAATTCAGTCATTTCGCCTTTTGCGAGAGTACTTGCTTGTGAGACCCATTCGTCACGGCTTGCGCGGCCCTTGAAACCTTCTAGGTTTTCATCAACCCAAGAAATTTCTTCCGCGCTCCATTTTGCGATCTGATCAAAGTGGTAAAAGCCAAGCGTATTCAACAACTTTTCCAATTTGGGACCAACACCTTTGATCAGTTTCAAATCATCTGCACCCGCTTTGCGTGGCGCTTTCATGGTGCGTGGCTTTTTCGCCGCAACCGTGGCTTTTTCATCTGATTTGGGTGCCGCCTTTGGTTTTGCGGCAGCTTTGGCTTTCGGCGCTGCTGTCTTAGCAGCTGCTTTTTCTGATTTCACCCAGGGCGTGATCAGCGGCACTTCGGTCCCATCAATACGCTTGACTGTATCGCCAATATCAGAGGCCAATTGCGCCGATGCGTTATACTTTGTCTTGCCGCTGTCAAATTCACCAAGGGACGTCAAACCACCCAAGGGTTCGGCCGCGTAACGGCCATTTTGCGGACCCGGTGCCGGAACACGGCCCGCGGCCAGTTCGTCCAAAATCCACGCAAATTTTTCCGCCGTCAAATCTTCGTAATAATCTTTGCCAATTTGCACCATTGGTGCGTTAGAACAAGACCCAAGGCATTCCACCTCTTCCCAGCTGAACTTGCCATCTGCGGAAACTTCGTGCGCTTTATCTGCAATCTTGTCCTTGCAGACGCCGATCAAATCTTCGGCACCACAAATCATGCAAGACAGTGTCCCACAGACCTGAACATGCGCCACGCTTCCCACAGGCTGGAGTTGGAACATGAAATAGAATGTCGCAACCTCAAGCGCGCGAATGTAGGCCATGCCCAGCATTTCGGCAACGCCCTCGATCGCTGGACGCGTCAACCATCCCTCTTGCTCTTGAGCACGCCACAACAGCGGAATAATCGCGGATTGCTGACGTCCGTCTGGGTATTTCTTAATTTGCGCTTCTGCCCATGCTTGGTTTGCAGGGGTAAAGGCAAAGCTTTCGGGTTGGTCGTGGTAAAGACGGCGTAACATTAGCGGTCAATCTCTCCGAATACGATATCCATGGTGCCGATAATCGCGGCAACATCGGCCAATTGGTGGCCCTTTGCCATGTGATCCATGGCCTGAAGGTGCGGGAACCCAGGTGCACGCAATTTCGCACGATAGGGTTTGTTGGAGCCATCTGCGACAAGGTACACACCAAACTCACCCTTTGGCGCCTCAACCGCGGCGTAAACTTCACCTGCTGGTACGTGGAAACCCTCGGTGTATAGTTTGAAATGGTGGATCAATGCCTCCATCGAGGTTTTCATGTCCGACCGTTTCGGCGGGGTTAGCTTGCCACGCGC
>CAXACF010000092.1:0-6689 GCA_963967125.1 uncultured Rhodobacterales bacterium
ATTGGGGTATCATCCTTGCGCACGCTGTTTTGGGAACACCGTTCGTGATCATCACTGTTACGGCAACCCTTTCAGGGTTTGATAAGTCATTGACACGCGCCAGCGCAAATATGGGTGCAGGACCTGTTCGTACCTTTTTCAAAGTGCAGATGCCGTTGATTTTGCCCGGTGTGATTTCTGGTGCACTCTTCGCGTTCATCACGTCATTCGACGAAGTGGTTGCAGTGCTGCAATTGGCCGATGTGCGGCAACGTACCATTCCGCGCCAGATGTTCTCGGGTATTCGTGAACAAATTTCGCCAACGATTCTTGCGGTTGCGACGATCCTAGTGATCATCTCGATTGCGCTTTTGACGGTTGTTGAACTGTTGCGCCGCCGTTCTGAACGTTTGCGCGGCATGTCCCCCAGCTGATCAGGGCGATTATGAAAACCGCCTTGATCACACACGCTGATTGCTTGGATCATGTTACGCCTGCTGGTCATCCTGAACAGGTTGCCCGTCTGGAGCACGTGTTGCATGCACTGGCCCCACTGGATTTAAATCGTGTCACGGCGCCTTTGGCAGCGGATGATGATTTGCTGCGTATTCATCCAAAGTCCTACATTGATGAAATCAAACAGATGCGACCAGAATCTGGGACGTTTCAGGTGGATGCAGATACGCATATGTCACCTGGATCAGTGGACGCGGCATATCGCGCGGCGGGTGGAACACTGCGCGCCGTTGATATGGTTCTGAGGGGTGAAGCAAAGAATGCATTCGTGGCAGCACGACCGCCAGGACATCATGCAGAAACGGCAACGGCAATGGGCTTTTGCCTGTTCGGAAACGTGGCATTGGGCGCAAAACATGCCTTGGATTATCATGGCCTGAAACGGGTTGCCGTTGTTGATTTTGATGTGCACCACGGGAACGGAACACAAGATATCCTTTGGGACGAGCCGCGTGCATTCACGATTACATCACAACAAATGCCGTTGTGGCCGGGAACGGGTGCCGCCACTGAAACGGGTGCATATGAAAACGTATTGAATGTCCCATTGGCACCCGAAACTGACGGTGCCACCATGCGGTCCGTATATACGCAAACCGTGTTTCCGCGCCTGCGAGAATTTGCACCAGAGCTGATTTTGGTTTCAGCGGGTTTTGATGCGCATCGGGATGATCCATTGGCGCAACTAAATTGGGATACCGAAGATTTCCAATGGTTGGGACGCGAATTATGTGCAGTTGCACGTGAAATATGCCACGGGCGTCTGGTGTCCGTTTTGGAAGGCGGTTATGATTTACGGGCCTTGGCCGCGTCTGCTAAGGTGTTTGTGAACGAATTGATCGAGGCTGCTAATGAGTGAAACATCCGTCGAAGACATGACATTTGAACAGGCAATGTCCGAACTGGAACGCGTTGTTGGGCAACTTGAACGTGGTGACGTGGCATTGGATCAGTCAATCGCACTTTATGAACGTGGCGCATTGCTGAAAAAGCGTTGCGAAGCGAAATTGAAGGAAGCCGAAGAAAAAGTGGCCGCCATCACATTGGATGCGTCAGGCACACCGACAGGCACCGCGCCGCTTGATGGTGCATAATGGATTTTCACGAACGTATTGCTGCAAATGCTGCCACGGTTGAGGCGCATTTAAACGCCTATCTTGATACATATGAACACCAGCCAGTTGTGGATGCGATGCGGTATGCCGTTCAGGGTGGCAAACGCATGCGCGCCTACATGGTTATCGAAAGCGCGGCTATGTTCGGCACTTCAATGGAGCAGTCGATCTGGCCCGCCGCTGCGATCGAGGCAGTTCATGCCTATTCCTTGGTTCATGATGATATGCCGTGCATGGACGATGATGATATGCGCCGCGGACGCTCCACAGTGCATAAGGCATGGGATGAAGCGACAGCAGTGCTTGCTGGTGATGCGCTGCAAACCATGGGGTTTGAATTGGTTTTGAATGATCAGGCGGGTTCGCCTGATGTGCGTGCAGAACTGGCTAAAACATTGGCGAAAGCTTCTGGCGCACATGGAATGGTGTTGGGGCAGGCGTTGGATATTGCTGCGGAATCCGCGGAAACACCTCTGACGCTTGAACAAATTGAACACCTACAAAATGGAAAAACAGGTGCGTTAATTGAGTGGTCCGCGATCAGCGGTGCGATCATGGCGCGCGCAGATATCACGCCCCTTTCAACCTATGCCAAGGCTGTTGGTTTGGCATTTCAAATCGCCGATGACATCCTGGATGTAGAAGGAGACGAGGCCAAAACAGGGAAACGCCTGAATAAAGATGCTGACGCAGGCAAGGCGACATTTGTGTCCCTGCTGGGTTTGGACGGCGCAAAACAACGGGCGCGTGCTCTTGTTGATCAGGCGGAAGAGGCTATTTCGTGTTACGGAAATAAGGCGCAAAACTTGCAGGATGTTGCGCGCTTCGCTATTTCTCGGGAAAATTAACCCAAGGCGCCCTTTGTTTTATGTCACATCGTCCGAATACTCCACTGCTTGATCGGGTGCAGTTGCCCGAAGACCTTAAGCGTTTCTCAGATGCCGAACTGAGCCAAGTGGCCGAGGAATTGCGCCAAGAAACCATTTCAGCGGTTTCTGAAACGGGTGGACATTTGGGCGCAGGATTGGGCGTTGTGGAATTAACGGTTGCGCTGCACGCGATATTTGACACCCCGCGCGACAAAATCATCTGGGACGTCAGCCATCAGGCCTATCCCCATAAAATTCTGACAGGTCGTCGGGATCGTATTCGCACCTTGCGCCAACAAGATGGGCTAAGCGGTTTTACCAAACGCGCCGAAAGCGCATATGATCCCTTTGGCGCGGCGCATTCAAGTACGTCAATTTCTGCGGCCCTTGGGTTTGCAGTGGCGCGTGATTTGGGTGGTGCCTGTGACACGGGGCATGGTGATGCTATCGCTGTGATCGGTGATGGATCAATGAGCGCTGGTATGGCCTATGAAGCGATGAACAACGCAGGCCATTTGAAAAAGCGCCTGATTGTGATTTTGAACGATAACGAAATGTCGATTGCGCCACCCGTTGGTGCCTTGTCGTCCTACCTATCGCAACTTTATGCAGAAGCACCGCTGCAAGATTTGCGGGATGTTGCGCGGGGTGCCATCGGGTTTTTGCCTGAGCCTTTCCGTGAAGGGGCCAAGCGTGCCAAGGAAATGATCAAGGGGATGACCGTTGGTGGCACCCTGTTCGAGGCATTAGGTTTTTCATATGTCGGACCGCTGGATGGTCACGACATGAACCAACTCTTGCCTGTTCTGCGCACCATCAAAACCCGTGCGGACGGGCCCGTTTTAGTACATATTGTCACCAAAAAAGGCAAAGGGTACGCCCCTGCAGAGGCCGCGCGGGATAAGGGCCATGCAACGGCCAAGTTTGATGTTTTAACGGGCAAACAAGTTAAAACACCTTCGAATGCGCCCAGTTATACTTCGGTTTTTTCCGATGCCTTGTTACACGCTGCGGCAACTGACCCACGTATCTGCGCCGTGACAGCTGCGATGCCCGATGGAACGGGTCTTGCAACCTTTGCGCAACGCTATCCAAGCCGTTGTTTCGACGTCGGGATCGCGGAACAGCACGGGGTAACATTCGCGGCAGGCCTAGCAGCGGGTGGGTTGCGTCCATTCTGTGCCATGTATTCAACGTTTTTACAGCGTGGATATGATCAGGTTGTGCATGATGTTGCGCTACAGGATCTACCAGTGCGTTTCGCGATTGATCGCGCGGGATTGGTTGGTGCAGATGGTGCAACACATGCGGGCAGCTTTGATACTGCATATCTGGCGAACCTGCCGAATATGGTTGTGATGGCGGCCGCGGACGAGGCGGAATTGACGCATATGGTGGCCACTGCCGCTGCCTATGACGGTGGTCCTATTGCGTTTCGTTATCCCAGAGGCGAAGGCGAAGGTGTTGAAATTCCTGAAACACCTGAACGATTGGAAATCGGTAAGGGGCGCATCGTTCAACAGGGTTCTGGTGTTGCCATTCTATCATTCGGTACGCGATTGGGTGAGGTTCATAAAGCGTCGGAAAACCTGCGCGCGCGCGGCATAACGCCTACCATCGCCGACGCGCGGTTTGCAAAGCCCTTGGACCGTGACCTGATCATGGGTCTGGCGTCGTCGCATGATGTCATCGTCACAATTGAAGAAGGCGCAGTGGGCGGTTTTGGCAGCCATGTGTTGCAATTGCTTGTCGACGAAGGTGCGCTTGATACCGGATTAAAGGTGCGCACAATGCAATTCCCTGATGTTTTTATTGATCAGGCAAGCCCCAAAGCAATGTATGACATGGCAGGATTAAACGCATCGGATATCGAGAAGAAGGTGCTGCAGGTATTAGGTGTCGATGTGATCGAAACAAAGAAGGCCTAGCGGCCTTCTTCTAACCTGACCAGCGCATCAAGCCCCGCTTTGTAATCAGGATATTTTAGTGAGATCCCCAATTCCGATTTGATGCGTTCATTCGCAACGCGTTTATTTTCGGCATAGAAACTTCTGCCCATGGGGCTTAGGTTTGCATCCTCAAACGCGATTGCAGGTGGAATGGGTAGTCCAAGCAATTCGGCAGCATATCCAATCACATCTTGGGGCGGGGCGGGATAATTATCACACACATTATACACGCCACCATCAATGCCCGCGGCGATAGATGCGCATAGAACCTGAACAATGTCTTCCACATGGATGCGGCTGAAAACTTGATCCTTTTTGATTATGCGTTGGGCCTTGCCTGATTTTACCTTTGAAAACGGACCGCGCCCTGGGCCGTAAATCCCCGCTAATCTGAAGATGTGCAGAGGTAGGTTTGGTACCTCGGACCAGGCTTCTTCGGCCAATTTACGTTGCTGACCGCGTGTCCTTGTTGGATGTAGCGGGGTTTCTTCGTTAACCCATTCACCTTCGGTTCCTCCATAAACACCAGTTGTAGACAGGTACCCAACCCATTCAAAGCGATTTTCAACAAATACTGACCGATAGTCATTTAATGTTGGATCCCCATTTTCTGAAGGTCCCGCAGAAATCAGGACATGTGAACAAGCGCTCAGCCTCTCTGAAACTGTTGGATCGTCGATCAACAGGGGATGTGCACCTGATTGCGCAATTTCATCAAACCGTTCTTGGCGCCGCGTCGTTCCATAAACGGTCCATCCCTGTTCCGTCAGTGTTTTTGAAAGATAGCCCGCGGTATACCCCGCGCCGAATATAAACATTGATTTGGTCATGCTTCTAATTTGTATGACAGGTACTAAGTTACAAGCAGAAAATGCGCAAAAATGACGACACGTTCCAACTGACATTGTGGATGAGTTGAGCATAGTGGGCACAATAAGACTGAAGGAGCGAATATGACCGACATCGTTATTTTGGATGGGGCACGGACCGCAATCGGCACGTTTGGTGGATCATTGGCGGCAACGCCCCCAATTGAATTGGGTACTGTTGCGACGAAGGCCGCGCTTGAACGCGCTGGTGTTGAAGGCGGGCAAATTGGACAGGTTGTATTTGGTCACGTGATTAATACTGAGCCCAAAGACATGTACCTAAGCCGCGTTGCGTCCATGCAAGCAGGCATTCCAGATACCACGCCTGCCATGAATGTGAATCGTCTATGTGGTTCTGGCGCGCAGGCGATTGTATCAGCGGTTCAGGCGCTTATGTTGGGGGATGCGGATTTTGCCCTTGCAGGTGGTGCCGAGAATATGAGCCGATCGCCCTACATCGTGCCCGACCAACGTTGGGGTGCTAAAATGGGTGACATACGCACATTGGACATGATGCTGGGGGCGCTGAATTGTCCCTTTGGCACAGGTCACATGGGGGTGACTGCGGAAAATGTGGCCGCAGAACACGATATTTTCCGTGCGGCGCAAGATGCCTTTGCATTGGAATCACAAAACCGTGCTGCGGCGGCGATTGAAGCGGGATATTTTGACAGTCAAATCACTCCTGTGGATGTCAAAGTCAAACGCGACATGGTTCCATTCCTGCGCGATGAACATCCCAAAGCAACAACGGCCGAAGCGTTGGCAGGACTGCGGCCCGTTTTCCAGAAGGACGGTTCTGTCACAGCAGGCAACGCAAGTGGCATCAATGACGGTGCGGCTGCGATTGTTTTGGCGACAGCAACAGCTGCGGAAAAATCAGGATTGAAACCGCGCGCGCGTGTTCTTGGGTATGCACATGCTGGTGTCCGCCCCGAGGTCATGGGCATCGGCCCCATTCCAGCTGTTGAAAATCTAATGGCGAAAACGGGCCTATCAATTGGTGATTTTGATGTCATCGAGAGTAACGAGGCATTTGCAGCGCAAGCATTGGCCGTGAACAAAGGGTTGGGAATTGATCCTGCCAAAGTGAACCCCAATGGCGGCGCGATTGCACTCGGTCATCCAGTGGGCGCAACGGGGTGTATCATCACGATTAAGGCGCTTTACGAACTTGAACGCATCGGGGGCGGCAAAGGGCTTATTACGATGTGTATCGGCGGTGGTCAGGGAATCGCTATCGCGATCGAGACGCTTTAAAGAATTTTTCATTTTGGTTGGACAAAGATGCCATTGGGCCTTTGTCCGCCGGAGTGATCTATGGATATTCCCACAAAACTTGCCGAAGAACGCCGTGCGCGTTGGGCAGCAGAGCGTTTGTTCGAGTTAAAA
>CAXACF010000093.1:0-6676 GCA_963967125.1 uncultured Rhodobacterales bacterium
CAGAAACATCAGAGGGTCGGGCCAAGGAGGTTTCCGCGCATTTGGCCTGGGTTTCGCAAATGATTGGGATGATACAGTATCATATCATTTCCGTGCCGACAGTTTCGGGTATGTATGGTGCGGATACCGCAACTGTTTTACAGTCGGAAATGGTGAAGCGCATTGAACATGCGGTTCATGAATTTTGTTCGAATTAGTGCCGTTCCCCTATTAAGCAGGCCCCGCAAAATGACAGGCAACACCGTTCATAAGAACGGGTGCATCTTGGCGACACATCGCCTGCGCACGTGGACACCGTTCGGCAAAGGCACAGCCCAACGGCGGGTTGATGGGGCTGGGCGGATCACCCGTTAACGTCAATGGACGCGTGTATCCTTTGGATTTCCGTCTACTTAGGGACGGGGCCGCCGCCAACAGTGCCTGTGTATAGGGGTGTTGGGGACGTTCAAAAATATCATCGCGTGATCCCATTTCGACAATTTTGCCCAAATACATCACCGCAACATCATCGCAGATATGGCGCACAACGCCCAAATCATGGCTGATGAATAGGTAGCTTAGCCCCAGATCCTCTTTCAACTGGGCCAATAGGTTCAGAATTTGCGCCTGAATCGCAACGTCCAAGGCACTGACTGGTTCGTCGCAGACAATCAATTTCGGGTTTGTGGCCAGCGCGCGCGCAATGGAAATGCGTTGGCGTTGTCCGCCCGAAAACTGATGTGGGAACAGGTTCAGCTGATCCTCCCGAAGGCCCACCAATTTGAACAACTCTTTCACCCGCGCATCGCGTTCAGACGCCGTTCCGATTTCCATTAAATCAAGTGGTTCACGCACAATTTGCGATACCCGTGCCCGTGGGTTTAGCGATGAATAGGGATCCTGAAAAATCAGTTGCACATCACGCCGTGCGGCCCGCATGCCGTCGTCGTCCAAGGACAGTAAATCACTGCCCTGAAAACGGACTGCGCCATCTGCGGCATCTTCAAGCCGGATGGTCGCCATGGCGGTTGTTGTTTTGCCTGATCCGCTTTCGCCAACAATTCCTAATGCCTTGCCTTCTTCAACCTGAAACGAAACGGAGCGTACGGCCTCAAGATATGGGCGCGGACCGAATAATCCTTCTTTCGGCATGGGAAAGCGAACGGTTAGGTTTTCAACCTCTAAAAGCGCCGTCATAGTCTTTGCTCCTCAACCGCAAAGCATGCATTTGGATGATGCCCCGCTGTCGACAGACTAGGTCGCGCCGTCAAACAGCGATCAAAGGCATGATCACATCGTTTTGCAAATGCACATCCCGCGCCCAGTTCATGCAGGGGCGGTACGATCCCAGGGATTTCGCGCAACCGATCCTGTGTTTGATCCAATGATGGAATGCAAGAAATCAAACCACGGGTGTAGGGGTGTTGTGGATGATCCAAAATAACGTCGGCGCGACCCTCTTCTATGATGCGCCCTGCGTACATGACAGCGACACGATCGGCCATTTCGCTGATAGCGCCCATATCGTGTGTGATCAGAATGATCGCTGCGCCAAATTCCCGTTGGACTTCGTTCAACAAATCGAAAATCTGCGCTTGGACAGTCACGTCTAGTGCGGTGGTTGGTTCATCCGCAATCAGGATTTTGGGTCGGCAACTGACGGCCATGGCGATCATAACGCGCTGACGCATCCCGCCCGATAGTTGGTGGGGAAAATCACGGGCGCGTTTTTCGGGGCTGGGAATGCCGACGCGATCCAAAAGTTCGATTGCCTGTTTAAACGCCTTTTTATGATCAAGGTTTTGGTGCAACGTAATCGCCTCTGCAATTTGATCACCAACTGTGAACACGGGATTTAACGATGTCATAGGTTCCTGAAAAATCATGGCCATGTCTGATCCGCGCAGGCTGCGCAGTTGGGCAGGCGGCAACCCGATCAATTCATTTCCTAAGAACTTAATCGACCCTGCCGCGATTTTTCCGGGTGGTGTTGGGATCAAACCCATAAGCGAAAGCGCCGTAATGGATTTCCCACATCCGCTTTCCCCAACAATGCCAAGCGTTTCGCCCTGATCGACGTGAAACGACACACTGTCCAATGCGGTAACAGTTCCGTAGCGGGTGCCAAAGGTGACCTTTAGGTCCGAGACATCAAGTAATCTGCTCATCTCTCTCTCAGCTTTGGGTTAAAGGCATCATTTAATCCATCGCCCACAAGGCTGACGGAAAAGACCGTTAGGAAAATGGCAAGTCCAGGGAAGGTGACAGGCCACCACGCATCCAGAATGTATTCACGGTTCATCCCGATCATCAAACCCCAGCTCATCTTGTTTGGATCGCCTAGACCAAGGAAACTTAGGCCCGCCTCAAACAGGATCGCGACACCAACGGTTAGGGTTGCCGATACGATCAGGGGGGGTGCCGCGTTTGGAATGATGACGCGCCACATGATGCGTCCGTTTTGTGCGCCAATCGCACGTGCCGCGGTTACATACTCTAACTCTTTGATACGCAGGAATTCAGCGCGGGTCAGACGTGCGGTTTGCGGCCAACTGACCACACCAATCGCAATCGCAATGGTGATCAGGCTGGGCGAAAACAGAGTGACCAAAACCATCGCAAATAAAAGCGCTGGCAAAACCTGAAAAAATTCGGTGATCCGCATTAACAATGTATCGACCCAACCGCCGTAATACCCCGCAAATGCACCTAATGTGATCCCGATCACCATGGTAATGATCGCAGCCGATGCGCCAACGGCCAGCGTTGGTGCACCACCCGTCAGCAATCCTGCAATGATGTCACGACCCAAATAATCAGTACCCATCGGAAATTCAGGCGTCAGCAATGGCGGTTCATGGGGCGCCCATACGATTTCATATGGATCGCCTGTAAACATAAATGCACCATAAAGCGTGGTCAGAATAATCATGATCAGGATGATCAACCCGAACATCGCGGGAATGTTGCGGCGGAACATGCGCCATGCTTCCGCCATTGGGCTTTGTGCGCGAAGAGCTTGTTCAAGATCGCTCATGATTTCCCTCGCAATCTTGGATCGGCCAATCGATAGCTTAGATCGGTGATCAGGTTTGCAATCACAACCATGGCTGAGGCAAAAAACAGTACCCCCATAATCGTGGGATAGTCGCGGCGCAGAATGCTATCAAACGCCAGACGTCCCATCCCGGGCCAATTGTAAACTGTTTCAACCAAAAGCGCGCCTGAAATCAGATTACCAAACTGTAGGCCCGCAATCGTTAGGATGGGCAGTGCCGCATTGCGCAAAGCGTGTTTGAACAGGACGGAACGTTCCGATGCCCCCTTGGCACGCGCGGTGCGAATATAATCCGCCCCCAAAACTTCTAGCATTGACGCGCGCGAAAGCCGGGCGTATTGCGCCAGATAGATGATCGCCAAGGTAAAGGCGGGTAACACCAGATGGTGCGCAATATCCAAGGATCGCACAAAGATATTTGCATCGCGTAACTTAACGGATTGCATCCCCTCAACCGGAAAAATAGGGAAGGTTGATGCAAACAAAATGATCAACATAATGCCCGTCCAAAACACGGGAACGGCATATCCAATCGTGGCAAAGACCGAAACAAAGGCCGACATGATACCATTAGGTTTGCGCGCGGCCAAAACACCTAGAAAAACACCAATCACGATGGATAGGATTTGCGCAACAATCACCAACAGGATTGTTGGCCCAATGCGCAGTGCAATCAACTTGGATACAGGTTGATTGAAAAAGAAACTTTCGCCCAAATCACCTTGGGCAACGCTGGACACGTAAATCCACAGTTGCGTCAAAAGCGGTTTGTTCAGGCCATATTCTTCGCGGATGCTTTCCAGCATTTCTTCTGTGGCGCCACCCATTTCACCTGCGATCACAACGGCAGGATCGCCTGGGGCCAAGCGGATCAGAAGAAAGTTCAACACCACAACGCCCAACATAAGCAAAAGCCCATAGCCCAAGCGTTTCAAAATATAATTTACAGGCATTTATTCACCACAATGTGAAAATGCGGGGCCGATCAGCCCCGCATCTATTTTTATTTAGACCATTCAACCATATCCATTGGGTGCATGGTGCCCCAAATACCAGTTGGTAGGTTTGTCAAACGCTTGTCATATGCGGTGTGATATGGAAGCGAGTTGATCCAATAGACAGGCACATCTGCGGCGACCTGTTGTTGGAATTGTGCGTATAGATTCGCACGTTTTGCAGGATCCATTTCAACCGCTGCAGCGTTCAACAGATCATCTACAGATGCATTGCTGTACTGCTGTGTGTTGGACCAAATCACGCCTTTGCGGATGTTGGATGATAGGTACGTGCGGTGCACACCAATTACGGGATCACCCCAGTTGAACACAACGTCCATGGACAATTCAAAGTCATGTCCACCAACGCGCCCTGCCCATGTTGGGAAATCAGGTGCCGCGCGAACAGTGACATTGATGCCAATCTTCTTCAGCTGAGATTTTAGGTACTCTGCAACAGATTGCTGCTGTTCCTTTGGACCCGGGATATAATCAACAGTCAGCTCCATACCATCTGCATATCCTGCCTCTGCCATCAATGCATTCGCCTTGTCCAAATCTACGTCATACGCAGGGATTGATGCATCAAAGAAAGGCGAACTTTCGATGATTGGGCCGCGCTGGACCTGTGATGTGCCACGGTGCAGCGCTTTGGTGATGAAATCACGGTCAACCGCATAGGCGATCGCCTGACGTACACGCACATCAGATAGTTTTGGAGAGGCTGTGTTAAACGCCAACCAGTTGATCGGACCCACGGCGGCATATCCTTCGTTCGTGATACCAAGGTGATCTGCCTTTTCCAGACGACGAATTTCCTGGCTACCAGCCATAAAGGGATACATGTCCGCTTCTTGGTTTTCCATCGCGATCAACAACGCGGATGGGTCCTTGATAATGCGAACGATGATTTCATCCAGTTTTGGGCGACCGTCGATAAAG
Source organism: uncultured Rhodobacterales bacterium (assembly GCA_963967125.1). Lineage (GTDB taxonomy): Bacteria > Pseudomonadota > Alphaproteobacteria > Rhodobacterales > Rhodobacteraceae > HIMB11. Next base: position 4,975 of record CAXACF010000093.1, read on the forward strand.
AAGTTAGGGTTTTTCTTCATCACAATCGCTTCACCCGGTGTGAACTCTTCCAACATGAAGGGGCCAGAGCCGATGGGTGCAGAGTTCGCTGGATGTGATTTTGGATCTTGGCCGTCACCATAAACGTGTTTTGGTAGAACAGGCGCCAGCGCTGGGGACAATGCCAATAACAAGGCTGGGTGTGGCTGCGACAGGTTGATCACAACTGTATGCGCATCTGGTGTGTCAATTGTGTCGACAGGCGCAAACATAGATTTAAAGGGGTGGTTTTCCTTCACCGTCATGATGGAAAACGCCACATCCTCGGATGTAACGGGTGTCCCGTCATGGAACGTCGCATTTTGTACAAGGTTCAGCGTAACGGTTTTCCCATCAGCGGCAACATCCCAGCTGGATGCAAGATATGGCTGTGGGTTCCAGTTTTCATCATAGCGTAAGGGGGATGCAAAAATCTGCGTGCTGGGAACGGCCGTCGCAATCCCTGATTGTACCGCGCCATTTAGGTGACGTGGAACCTGAGTTGATGCAATAACCAATGTGCCGCCATCGGCCCATAGGCTAGATGCCACAGAAGACATGGCAATCGCGCTTGCGCAAACAAGCTTGGTTAAATGTTTCATTATTTTTCTCCCTGTTATGAAAACAGGCTAACCTTGGGGAAATCATTCTGGCAAGTTTTTTCGACCGTTCGGTCAATTTTTCGTTGACCCTTGGCTATTCCCGCGTAGCGTTGTGGTACATTAAAGGGAGCCTATCATGGAAAAAGTGGTTGTTTATAAAGCGAAAAAAGTGATCACGATGGATCCAAATCGCCCAACGGCGACTCATATCGCGGTGATGGGTGATCGCATCTTGGCCGTTGGTGGTGCGGATTGTGCAGATCAATGGGGGGATTTGACCCATGACGAGTCCCTTTCTGACTTCATTCTGACCCCTGGGTTTGTCGAAGGACACGCGCACATGATGGCAGGTGCGATTTGGGATTTTGCCTATGCAGGATACCATGATCGCATTGACCCAGACGGAAAGTTGTGGAGCGGCAAAGGTGATCTGAACACCGTGATTGGGGATTTGTCCGACTACGAAAAAGCCCTGCCTGACGATCAACCCTTGGTGGGTTGGGGATTGGACCCAATTTTCCTACAGGATGAACGGCTAAGCCGTAAACATTTGGATCAAATTAGCGAAACACGCCCGATTGCTGTCATGTTTTCCAACTTTCATTTGATGTGTGTGAACTCTAAGGCGTTAGATATGGTGGGATACACCAACGAAACCAATGCCGAAGGTGTGATCAAGGATGATGCGGGCCATCCCACGGGCGAATTGCAGGAAATGGCAGCAATGTTCCCAGTGATGCGTCGTTTAGGCATTGATTTTCGTTCGCTGTCGCAGACTGAACCTGCGATCCGCAGTTATGCCAAGGTGTGTCAGCGCGCAGGTGTGACAACGGTCACGGATTTGTTTTCGACGTTGACGGATGAGGATGTAACAACCCTAACCCGCGTGACGGGCGAGGCGCAGTTTCCCGTTCGTATCGTTCCCGCATTGGCCGCAATTGGGGCAGCCCCCGCAGAAATTGCGCAATTCGCCCTAAAGCTGCGATCAATGTCGACCGATAAATTGCGTCTGGGCGCGGTGAAATTAATGACGGATGGATCAATCCAAGGGTGGACCGCGCGTGTTAAATGGCCGGGTTATG
>CAXACF010000094.1:0-6663 GCA_963967125.1 uncultured Rhodobacterales bacterium
TGGTCCCGCCGTTTGGTGGTATTGCCAACCCGACAGCAAAATATCCCGGGGATCGCGGATCACGTGGAAAAACCGCGCTGCTGGATTGTCCCAAATAGCACGGGGAAACCACCCGTGCCAATTGACCAAAAACGCAGGGCGATCCTGTGGAACATCCGCCAATTGACGATCCGACCACATGCCAATCATGGGCATATCCAGCGCCTTAGCCAATGCACGAAACACCTGTTTCATCCACACAGTTCCACCCTTATGGTGGGTCGCAACGCAATATAGCGCAGTGGACAGCGTCATGCACCACCCCCAGTTTTGCTATATTGCGATTGCAGTGACATTAGAACGTGCGAACCTTTGGCGCGATCTTTTCAAGCGAGATGCCGCCCTGACCTTCTGTGGTCAGCGGATCAACAATCACTGGACGATAGCTTAGATCGACATCTTTGCCTTCGACTTTCGCGATTGTGTGCACGCGCCAGTTGTCATCATCACGCTCTGTGAAATCCTCATGCGCATGGGCGCCACGGCTTTCTTTGCGTGCTTCTGCACCTGCGATTGTGGCAAGCGCGTTTGGCATTAGGTTTGTCAATTCCAATGTTTCCATCAGATCACTGTTCCAAACCAGCGACCGATCTGTGACTTGGATATCATCCATTTTCGCGGCAATCGCTGTCATTTTTTCAACGCCCTGCGACAATGTTTCAGACGTACGGAACACCGCGGCATCCTCTTGCATGGTGCGCTGCATTTCCAAACGCAAATCTGCGGTTGGCAATGCGCCATTAGAATGACGCAATCCGTCAAAACGATCAAAGGCCTGATCAACAGAGGCTTGGTTCAACACGGGGTTTGCCGCATTTGCATCCACGATCTGACCCGCGCGGATCGCCGCAGCACGTCCAAAGACAACCAAGTCAATCAACGAGTTTGATCCCAAGCGGTTCGCACCGTGAACCGAGGCACAGCCCGCCTCACCCACAGCCATAAGGCCCGGTACGATTGCATTTGGATCTTCGGCAGATGGGTTTAAAACCTCACCCCAATAGTTTGTTGGAACACCGCCCATGTTGTAGTGAACGGTTGGTAGCACTGGGATCGGCTCTTTAGTTACATCGACCCCTGCAAAGATTTTCGCGCTTTCTGAAATACCTGGCAGACGTTCTGCCAAGGCATCCGCTGGTAGGTGGCTTAGGTTCAGGTGGATATGGTCCCCACCTGCGCCAACACCGCGGCCTTCACGGATTTCCATTGTCATACAGCGTGACACGTAATCCCGCGGCGCAAGGTCTTTGTAATGGGGTGCATAGCGTTCCATGAAACGCTCACCTTCCGAATTGGTCAGGTATCCGCCTTCACCGCGTGCACCCTCTGTGATCAAACAGCCAGAGCCATAGATGCCCGTTGGGTGGAACTGAACAAATTCCATATCCTGCAAGGGCAGACCCGCGCGGGCCACCATACCGCCACCGTCACCTGTGCAGGTATGTGCAGATGTCGCGCTGAAATAGGCACGGCCATATCCGCCCGTGGCCAAAACAACCATTTTCGCGTTAAAGACGTGGAATGTCCCATCGTCCAATTTCCAACACACAACACCCTGACATTGACCGTCATCTGACATGATCAAATCAATCGCGAAATATTCGATGTAAAATTCCGCATTGTTTTTCAGGGACTGACCATAAAGCGTGTGCAAAATCGCGTGACCTGTACGGTCCGCAGCGGCACAGGTCCGTTGAACGGGTGGGCCTTCGCCAAATTCTGTGGTGTGACCGCCAAAGGGGCGTTGGTAAATCTTACCCTCTTCCGTACGGCTGAAAGGAACGCCGTAATGTTCCAATTCATAAACCGCCTTGGGCGCTTCACGAGCAAGGTATTCCATCGCATCCGTGTCACCCAGCCAATCTGACCCTTTGACAGTATCATACATATGCCACTGCCAATGGTCGGGCCCCATGTTGGACAGGGACGCCGCAATGCCGCCCTGCGCAGCCACTGTGTGTGAACGGGTTGGGAAAACCTTGGTCACACAGGCAGTGCGCAATCCCTGTTCCGCCATGCCCAATGTTGCGCGCAAACCAGCACCGCCAGCGCCCACAACAACAACGTCATATTCATGTGTTTCGTATGTATATTCTGTCATCTGTTTCGCCTCTTAGAGTGCTAGTTTTGCAATTGCGAACAAACCCATGGCCATCAGACCGTATGAGATGCACTTGATTAGGATGATAGTAATTTTTTGTGCAAGCCCGTGCACATAATCTTCGATCAACACCTGCGCACCTGATTGGAAATGTTCAAACCCAACGATCAACGTCAGCGCTGCAATCAATGCGGGGAACGGGTGTGCAAAATAGGCGACCACGGTGGCATAATCTTCGCCGACAATGGTACCAAAGGTAAAGACGAACAATGGGATCAGGATAAGAAGTGCTACAGAGCTGACTTTCATCGCCCAGAAATGCGCGGTCCCTGATTTTGCACTGCCCATGCCAGTTGCGCGTTTGCGGTCTGTTAAGTAACGCATCAGAACCCCCTTACAACACTGCGACGGTGATCGCGGTTAACACAAAGGATCCGAACACGACGGCCCAACCTAATTTTTCGGCTGTCGGGATGTCCAGCGCCGCTGCATTGTCCCAAATCAAATGGCGCACACCACCCAATGTGTGATACCAAAGCGCCCAGATTGACCCAAGCATCACAAGTTTCCCAAACCAGCTGGTCATGACCGCATCTGCCATCGCAAAATACTCTGCCGATGTGGCAGCCGCGAACAACCACCAAACAATCAAAATTCCAGCGACAATCAAAGCGTTGCCTGTGATACGCACCAAAATTGAACTAATCGAAGTCAATTGCGGGCGATAAATCATTAAATGAGGGGACAGCGGTCGGTTGCCGCGGTTCACATCAGCCATTTTATTCAGCCTTTCGGTTGGTGCGCGTCGTTCGTGCGCGAAATTATACTCGACGTCTTAACGGATAATTACGACAAAACCAGTCCCCAGCATAGGTTTGCCAGAGGTTTTTTTTAACTTTTTTACAATTTGTGATCACGGCATAATATTGCGTGATCACAAATTATTGAATTGCTGCCTCAAATGTGCGTCAAACTCGGCACAAATGGTGATTGTTACCTCTGACGGATCATAATAGGCGTTCGCCTCTCCACATTTTTCGATCTTGACGCCGATATCCGACGGAAACCCAAAGATGGAGTTAAAGCTTTCAATTTCTTGGCGAATTACAGAATACATGGGATCGCTTGATGGACCCATTAAACGCAACTTTCCTGTTTTACCCTCCATGTCATGTAAAACGCCCCCCCCAGCTGTCGATGGCCAGCTCATATTCCTCTTGGCAACTGATTGCACGCTCTTCTGGAAGCCCCAGTTCTTGGGCCAGTTCCTCTCGCAGATCGGGATTAGCGCCATAAAAGAGACAAACCAAATTGTAGTAACGCTGTTCGTCTGGCCCGTGCACATCCCAAAATGCAGGTGCATTTCCTTGGGCCTCTGCATGAAATCCAAATGCGGCGTCATAGGCGATGATATTCGCACTTTCTGGTTCGAATATTTCATCAATCAGCAATATCGAAAACACATCTGCGGCATCTTCTTCTTGGCCAAAGATCGGAACCTGCATGGTGTCGATCACTGCATGGCCAAGCTCATGATAAAAAACAGAAATCAGGTTTGATGCCACAAAACCGTCTTCTTCACTCGCGCCCGCGATATTTCCAAACACCACCGCCGCGCAGACTCCCAAGCACCCAAAATGAAACCGCATACATAACCCCTTCTACCCTTGGCAATAAGGATACATAAAAGGTCACGAACGGGTCAATTTAAATTCGTGCAATCAAACGGGGCAAACAGCCCAGTAATCCAGATCAAGCAGCACATCTGAATTGTATTTACCGTCTTCGCCGCGCAACTCTTTGGGATGTCTGCCTTTTGTCGCAACCAAGCGTAAACGCAATAAACCGACGCCAGGTTGATCCGTTTCGGCGCGATCCAAAACCTCGGACCATGCTTTGACCGTATCGCCCGCGAAACATGGATTTGCATGGGCACCGCCATTCAGACCCACAATCATCTGAGCGTTCGCCAAACCGTTAAACGACAACGTGCGCGCCATTGAAATCACATGTCCCCCATAAATCAGCCGCTGGCCGTCGGGACGGAAAGTCGCATCAAAATGCACCTTGGCCGTATTTTGCCAAAGGCGCGTTGCCATCATATGTTCGGCCTCTTCGATGGTGACACCATCAACGTGATCAATGATTTCACCCACCTGATAATCGGCCCAGCGATGTGGTTCGCCCGCCAGCGTGAAGTCATAGTTTGAAAAATCTAATCCTGCGGGCAACACCAAATCACTTGGGCTTAGGACCTTGGCCAATTCTGGGACTACAGCCTCAGGTGCGGGTGCCGCGACATCGCGTTTGCGCACCATAACCCAGCGGACATATTCCATAACAACATCGTCGTTTTGATTGAGCCCTTGGGTGCGCACATAAACTACACCCGTCTTACCATTGGAATTCTGTTTCAGTCCGATCACGGTTGACCGTGACCGCAGTGTGTCGCCCTCATAAACGGGTAAAATCCAGCGCCCCTCTGCGTACCCAAGGTTTGCAACCGCATTCAGTGACACATCAGGAACGGTTTTCCCGAACACCACATGGAATGCCGCCAAATCATCAATCGGAGATTTCGCAAGACCACACCCGCGCGCAAATTCATCAGAAGAATACAGGGCATGCCGGGCGGGATATAGCGCATGATAGAGCGCGCGTTCCCCACCTGAAACGGTACGTGGAACGGCGTGATCAATCACTTGGCCAATGCTGTAGTCTTCGAAAAACCGACCCGGGTTGGTCTTGGTCATTATTGCTCTCCTAGTTTCATGTCGGGCGCATACTGCGCCTCAACCTGCTTAATCACCGCCTGTGCGCAGCGCATTTTCCCGCTGCTTTGGTCAAAGGCGTATTGCGGATCGCCATAAAGATCCCAGCCCTTGGACAGGGCAAGGGTCACTTTGTGACAAAAATCAGAGGTGTCATCCTCGGTCAGCAAACGATAAAGCGTGCTCATGCATCACCCTGGAAATGGATTGACGCCCAGCGCCATGTGAATGCCAACCATCACGGCAAATGTCACAACCGTGATAACAATGAAAATAACATCACGCCCCTTATCGCCGGGTGCAGGACGTTCCCAGGTTTCGGCGCGATTGATCATAATAACGGACCCAACCGCCCAAACCAACATCCCGCCAAACAGGATAATTGACGCCAAATCACCGTTCACCAACAGGTGTGCCACGGACCACAGTTTCACAGATGTCAGCATCGGGTGGCGCATACGCCCGCGCAAACGGCCCTTGGTATGTGACATCGCAAACACCGCAACGGCCACGACCATCAACAAATTGTTCACATGCACCAAGAAGGATGGGGGTGTCCAAACGGGGATAAAGGGCGCGCCACGATATCCAATGATCATCAAAACCAAACCCACCAACAAAAGAACCGCAACGATCCCCTTGCCTGCATCCCCAAGCGAGGCCCGTAAATTCGGCGCTAAACGTTTGAGCCAATGGACCAAAATCCAAAGGGCCAAGCCAATAATAAGTAGTGTCATATGTTACTCCGCATTTAGGTCAGCAATGGCCGCGGCCTTTGCCAAAGTTTTCTTTGCGGTTTCAACATGCAGGTTTTCGACAATTTTACCATCAACAACTGCGACACCCTGCCCAGATTTTTCAACCTCTTCGAAAGCTGCGATTTGACGACGGGCCAGATCCAGCTCTGCTTCACTAGGGGCAAAACATTCATTCGTCACGGCAACTTGGGCGGGATGGATCAAGGTTTTTCCATCAAAACCCAGATCACGGCCCTGTTCACATTCTGCGCGCAGGCCCTCTTCATCTTTGAATTGATTATAAACCCCATCCACGGCGATTACATCATTGCCACGCGCTGCCAGCAACATCATCTGTAGCGACATTTGCATCGGCAAACGATCAGGACGCGTGCGGCAATTCAACTCCTTGGCCAAATCGTTTGTTCCCGCCACGAACCCCTCTAATGCGGGGTGTGCGGCGATTTCATTTGAATTTAGAACACCCGCAGGCGTTTCAATCATGGCCCAAATGGGGGTGTCATTCCCCAACAGCCTCTGTACCGCATCGATATCTGCGGCGCTGTTCACTTTGGGTACCAAAATCGCATCCGCAGGTGCATCGCGTAGTGCGGCGATATCCTCGGCACCCCATTCGGTGTCTAATCCGTTGATGCGGATTATTTTGTAGCGGTTTCCATAGCCGCCCTGCTCAAGTGCCGGCCGTAGCGTCCCGCGGGCCTCAACTTTGGCGTCAGGGGAAACCGCATCCTCAAGGTCAAAAATAATCGCATCCACGGGCAAACCACGGGCCTTGTCCAATGCACGATCCTTGGACCCAGGGATATAAAGAACTGATCGAAAGGGGCGCATTTGTGTGGTCATGGAATTCTCTCCGCAATAATCTTGCGCAGAGATAGGCATTTTCGTACGAAATGTTCAACCCCAAAATTGCCGCAACGCAGAAATTATGTCACTGCCATCCAGATAAGACGCAACCCCGTGACGGTTAACAGGGCATGGGTCAGCACGAAAA
>CAXACF010000095.1:0-6579 GCA_963967125.1 uncultured Rhodobacterales bacterium
GAATAACTCCAACGGACGTTAGGCACGTGAAACCCATCATCTTTTTCAGTATTCGCAGCGAATTCCGAAGCAGAAGCACTCTCTAGTCGTAAATCGAGTTCACCCCGAACAACGCCTTCAAAATGGCGAATGACATCCATTGGACGCAAACGTCGTGCGAAGGGCGCAAAGATTTCAATCATGTTTGCCGCTAAGTAAAAGGCATCCACATCGCGAATAAAGGAACGCTCAATCCCGGGGCGCAAAACTTTGACAGCAACCCATTCGCCAGTCTCCTCCAACCGCGCTTTATGCACTTGGGCCAGTGATGCTGCGGCAATCGGCTCACTAAATTCAGAAAACATGTCCCCAATTGGGCGTTCCAATTCGGCTTCAACGGTTTTCTTTGCAATCTCAACAGAAAACGGCGGCAGTTTGTCCTGCAAAACGCGCAACTGTTGTGCCAATTCACTGCCCACCACATCAGGTCGTGTGCTAAGGATTTGGCCAAACTTAATATACGCTGGACCCAGCGCCGTCAGCGCACGGGGAACAGGCGGCATCGAAGGATCGCCAGTGTAGCCAAGCAATTTAAATGGATATCCCAAAACCCTTGCAACAATGCGAACCCCACGCGGCGCGTCAACGGCTTCCAATACCTGTCGCATGGCACCAGTCCGTTCAAAGGTTGCGCCCGTCCGAATAAGGCGCCAAATGTTGTGCACGCCCCGCATTTAGATTTTCCAACCAGAATGAAGACAGGCAATTCCCATCGTTAGATTGCGATATTTCGCATTCTCAAATCCTGCTGATTTGACCATGCTCAAAAATGTTTCTTGGTCTGGAAATTTGCGAATTGATTCAACCAAGTATTGATAACTATCCGCATCATTCGCGATCATTTTACCCATTTTCGGGATAACATTGAATGAATAACGATCATACGCCCATTGCAGCAGGTCGTTCGGAATTTGCGAAAACTCTAGCACCATCAAACGCCCACCTGGTTTCAGGACACGGAACGCCTCATTCAATGCTTCTTGGGGACGCGTTACATTTCGAATTCCAAAACTGATTGTGTAAACATCAAATGTATTATCTTCGAACGGAAGCGCCATGGCGTCGCCAACAACCCAGTCGAGTTGTTCGGCCATCTGGCCTGCTTCTGCACGTTTGCGGCCCTCAACCAACATGGGTTCAGTCAAATCAAGAACCGTTGCTTGTCCTTCACCCGCACGCTTTAAAAATCTAAAAGAAATATCACCCGTTCCACCCGCAACGTCCAATAATCGCTGACCTGCACGCGGGGCAAGCCAGTCCATCATCGCGTCTTTCCATAACCGATGAATGCCCCCTGACATGACATCGTTCATAATGTCATATTTATTCGCAACACTGCCGAACACGCCTTGTACTCTGGATGCTTTTTCGGTTTCAGGAACAGTCTGAAATCCAAAATGGGTTGTGCCGTTTTCGTCAGTGGTCATAACATTATCCATAGTACATGTTGCCCCCTACTTATAATCCGATTGAAGGGGGTTACAATGCGACTAAATTATTTAGTCGTGAAACGTCGCTAATCCCAAAACTGTAATATGGAGGTGTAATGCCAGAATTACCTGAAGTCGAAACTGTTATGCGCGGGATAGAGCCCGCAATGACAGGGTATAAGATTGATCAGCTAATCCTCAACCGCCCCGATCTGCGGTGGCCGTTTCCAGGCGGTATGGCAGAACGTGTCTCAGGGGCCAAAGTGCTAGGGCTACGTCGACGTTCCAAATACATTTTGGCTGATTTGGACAGCAATGAAACGCTGTTGATCCATCTGGGAATGTCTGGGCGGATTTTGGTTTCTGGTGACCCACTGGGCAACTTTGTGCATGACCACCCGCCGATCGAAAAACATGATCATGTTATTTTCTCAATGGAAAATGGCGCGCGCATCACATTTAACGATCCGCGTCGTTTCGGTGCAATGGATTTATTAGATAGCAATTTAGGCGATGCACACCCGTTGCTACGCAATATTGGACCTGAACCATTTGGCAATGAATTTCACGAAGATTACCTTGTGAATATTCTCAAAAAGAAAAATTCTCCGATAAAATCTGCACTGCTGGATCAGCGTGTTGTTGCGGGTCTTGGGAATATCTATGTGTGCGAGGTTTTATTTCGTGCAGGGATCTCTCCTAAGAAATTGGCAGGTAAAATCAGCGCCAAGCGGACAGCACCTATGGCCGCAATTATCCGAGAGGTTTTGGATGAAGCGATCCAAGCAGGTGGTTCCACACTGAAGGATTTTCGACACAGTGATGGAGAACTGGGATATTTCCAACACACCTTCAAAGTTTACGGTCGCGAAGGCGAGGCATGTTCCAACACTTACTGTGATGCGAAAATAAAGCGAATCGTCCAATCTGGAAGATCAAGTTTCTATTGTCCCAAATGTCAAAGATAGCTTGATCAATGTCCGTTTCGTGATAAGCAAGTGGACTGAATGTAACAATTGAGAGATATCTTCATGGCTTATGAGACGATCATCGTCGAAGTGGAAAACCACATTGCCCTGATTAAACTTAATCGCCCCGACGCACTGAACGCATTGAATGCAGAGCTGTTGACGGAACTGGTTGATGCCCTTGAATCCGCGCAGAAAAACGAAATGGTGCGCTGCATCGTGATCACTGGTTCTGAAAAGGCATTTGCGGCTGGCGCCGACATCAAGATGATGAGCAGCAAGTCGTTTTCAGATGTGTTCAATGAGAATCTTTTTGGCGAAGAATCAGACAGAATTGGACGCATTCGCAAACCTATTATTGCGGCTGTTTCTGGCTATGCGCTTGGGGGTGGATGCGAATTGGCGATGATGTGTGACTTTATCATCGCAGCGGACAATGCCAAATTCGGGCAACCTGAAATCAATCTGGGTGTGATTGCCGGTATGGGCGGTTCGCAACGCATGACCCGCTATATTGGCAAATCCAAATCAATGGACATGAACCTTACGGGTCGCTTTATGGAAGCGGACGAGGCTGAACGCTGCGGACTTGTCAGCCGCGTCGTGCCGACCAAGAAATTGATGGATGAGGCAATGGGTGCCGCTGCTAAAATTGCTGAAAAATCCATGATGGCTGTGATGGCAGCAAAAGAGGCCGTTAATCGTTCTTACGAAACAACATTGGATGAAGGCTTGTTATTTGAACGGCGCCTGTTCCATTCGCTCTTTGCGACAGAGGACCAAAAAGAAGGAATGGCAGCCTTTATTGAGAAACGCGAAGCACAGTTTCGCGACAAATAAATAAAATTGGGGGCGTTTTTAGTGTTTTTGGTCTCTGACCTGTTGACTCAGCTTCGAGTCGGGCCTAAAGACGCGACCTCAGGAATATGTAACCCAAACAGTGGGATTTGAATCGCATGGCAAACACGCCTCAATCTAAAAAACGCGCACGTCAATCAGAGCGTCGTGCAGACGTTAATAAATCACGTCGTTCACGTATCCGCACTTTCTTGCGCAAAGTTGAAGAAGCAATCGAGAGTGGTAATCGTGAGGCAGCTACTGCCGCTCTGCGTGCAGCACAGCCTGAGTTGATGCGCGGCGTCACAAAAGGGATCTTTCACAAAAATACAGCAGCACGTAAAATGTCACGTTTGTCTGCACGTGTGAAAGCAATCGCATAAGATTTTGAAATCATCTGCATTTCGTGGAATGCGTCGTCCTGCGGGCGACGCATTTTTTTATTGTCTGAAAAGTTTCGAAAAGAGATTCTTTTTAGGAAAAGTTGGAGTCAAGCTATAAGAATTGTTGCCCTCAACAATTCGAAATTGTTACCTTGTTCTTGCGACTCGCATCGCCTGGGGGGGCAGCTGGTTTTACAACGCGTACATGAGCGCTGTCTCGTAGTTGTACTATGAAAACCACTACTGCCCATTCATAAAATTGACTATTTGATCGCCTGGTGTGTGCCATATCAGGGGCCAGTGGTTTTTTGTGCGTTGTGAGTCGAGGGACACAAAAAATATAAGAACGGACGACACATGGCGCAGGAAATTTGGGGCGAGATCAAAGAAACGATCAAGCAGACAGTTGGAGCGAATAACTTCAACACGTGGATTGCACCCCTAAATTTTTGTGAAATCGAAAATGGCGTTGCAGTTTTCGAGGTGCCCACCAATTTTATCGGCAATTACGTTTCCCAAAATTTCTCTGACGTGCTGTTGTTCCAACTATCCGCGTTGTTCGGTGATGTGCGCCGTTTGCGTTTTGATGTTGCCGCTTCGGTACAACCTGCGCAGCCAAAAGCGCGCAAAGTGGTTGAGAATGGTGAACACGAGACAAAATCATCTGATGAACTCCCAGGAGCCCCATTGGACCCACGGTTCAAGTTTGACACTTTCGTTGTCGGCAAACCAAATGAATTAGCGCACGCCGCTGCGCGACGTGTCGGTGAAGGCGAAGCCGTCAGTTTTAATCCTCTATTTCTATATGGCGGGGTTGGTTTGGGTAAAACCCACCTGATGCACGCAATTGCCTGGGAACTCCAAAGCCGCAGACCTGATCTGAACGTGGTGTACCTGTCTGCTGAGCAATTCATGTACCGATTTGTTCAGGCATTGCGCGAACGCAAAATGATGGATTTCAAGCAGCTGTTCCGATCAGTAGATGTTCTGATGGTGGACGATGTTCAATTCATCGCGGGCAAAGACAGCACCCAAGAAGAATTTTTTCACACCTTTAATGCGCTGGTTGATCAAAACAAACAAATCATCATTTCAGCGGATCGTGCGCCGGGCGAGATCAAAGACCTAGAAGAGCGCATCAAAAGCCGTCTACAGTGTGGTTTGGTCGTTGATCTACATCCAACTGACTATGAACTTCGCCTTGGAATTTTGCAATCCAAGGTCGAACAGTACAGCACCCAATATCCAGACGTCAGTTTCGATAAGAATGTATTGGAATTTCTTGCATTGCGCATATCAACCAATGTGCGCGTTCTTGAAGGGGCACTGACACGTTTATTCGCATTTGCATCACTTGTTGGCCGCCACATCACGCTCGAGGTTACTCAGGATTGTTTGGCCGATATCTTACGAGCGTCTGAGCGCAAGATCACTGTTGAAGAAATTCAGCGCAAAGTGTCAGAACACTACAACATTCGTTTGTCAGACATGATCGGACCAAAGCGTTTGCGCACCTACGCCCGCCCACGTCAGATTGCAATGTATTTAGCAAAACAAATGACCAGCCGCAGTTTACCTGAAATCGGACGCCGTTTTGGTGGGCGTGATCACACCACCGTCATGCACGGCGTAAAACGTGTCGAGGAATTAAAGGTCCAAGACGGCCAAATCGCAGAAGATTTGGAAATGCTGCGCCGCGCGCTTGAAGCATAAGCAAAATACACCCCGCTAAACATCCATGACCAAGGCCAATTGGCCTTGACGGTGGTGTTATTTCCGTTGACAACAGAGAAAAGACTTGAGCCGGCAGTTGAATGTCGTATTTTACCAGTCCCGGCTAAGATAGGAGCAAGGATTATGAAGCTTAGCATTGAGCGTGGCGCTCTGTTAAAAGCAGTTTCTCAGGCACAATCAGTTGTGGAACGGCGCAACACGATACCAATCCTTGCAAATGTTCTGATCGAGGCTGAAGGCGAACATGTACAGTTCCGGGCAACCGATTTGGATATCGAAGTTGTCGACAAAACCGTTGCTCAGGTTGAACGCGCAGGCGCAACCACGGTTTCTGCTGTCACGCTGCATGAAATCGTTCGCAAACTACCAGACGGCGCCTTGGTCACACTGACCGATGATGCAGCTAAGGGTCGCCTAACCGTGGATGCAGGGCGATCAAACTTCTCACTGGCGACGCTGCCAAAAGAAGATTTCCCTGTAATGGCATCATCTGAATACGATTCAAATTTTTCGGCACCTGCGCCTGTGCTGCGCCGACTATTTGATAAGTCTAAATTTGCCATTTCAACCGAAGAAACACGGTACTACCTAAACGGTGTCTACATGCACATTGCGGACGCTGATGGTGGTCAGGTGTTGCGCTGTGTGGCAACAGATGGTCACCGTTTGGCACGTATTGATGCCGATCTACCCGACGGCGCGTCCGGCATGCCCGGAATTATTGTTCCACGAAAAACAGTCGGCGAATTGCGTAAATTATTAGAAGACGACGACGTTCAAATTGCTGTTTCCGTGTCAGAGACCAAAGTCCGCTTTGCAACCCCTGAAATTACCTTAACATCCAAGGTCATAGACGGCACCTTTCCAGATTATCAGCGTGTCATTCCAGCGGGCAACACACGCCGCCTAGAAGTCGATGCAAGTGAATTCGCCAAAGCGGTTGATCGTGTTTCGACCGTTTCATCCGAACGGTCACGGGCGGTGAAATTGTCGCTAGACGAGGATCGTTTGGTTCTATCTGTGAATTCTCCTGACAGCGGCGCTGCAGAAGAAGAGTTGGCGGTAGCTTATGGCGACGAACGTTTGGAAATTGGATTTAACGCCAAATACCTGCTTGAAATTGCCAGCCAAGTTGATCGCGAAAACGCTGTGTTTATGTTCAATTCATCTGGTGATCCCACATTGATG